>CALMJT010000217.1 GCA_937864365.1 uncultured Alteromonadales bacterium
ATACATGTGAAAAATGTGGTGAAACTGGAACTCGTCGTGCTGGTGGTTGGATTCGTACTCTTTGCGACAAGCATGAAGACGAGTATCAAAGGGAAAAGAATGAAAGTTAAAATTGGCAATTATCCAAACTGGTTTGGTCCTTACCAACTAGCCGAATTCCTATGCTTTTGGGCCAAGGAAGAAGAAGATGAATATGGAATGAAACGTAAGCCAGAGTGGGTTCATAACTTTGGCGAATGGTTGGCACATGGTTCTATTGAAAAGGAAGATTTAAATACTCGTAGACCTTTTCTACGTAAAAAAGAACGTGCACAAACTAAGCTTTATGATTTTTTGACTTGGATTCATTCTAAGCGTACACGTAAAATTAAAGTCCATATCGATAAGTTTGATACATGGTCAATGGATTACACCTTGGCTCATATCATTCTTCCAATGCTCAAACAGCTTCGTGATACAAAGCATGGGTATCCACATATCGATGATGCTGATGCTCCTCCGCATCTTCAAATCAAAGATCCTGGAGATAACTGGGGCAATGAAGAACAATTGAGCCTGTTTGATATGCCCATCTGCAATCCAGAAGGAATCTCTGTCAAGAAAGATCAATGGGACTGGATTCTTAATGAAATGATCTATGCCTTTGAATGCAAGCTAGATGATTCATGGGAAGATAAGTATCATAGTGGAGAATACGATTGGTACTCGGAACCATGCGCATGGGATGCTAATGGTAAACCTACTCTGTACCGCATGAAAGAAGGCGAGAACCATACGGCCAAAACCGACTGGGTAGGTCTTAAGGCTGCTCAAGAACGTATTTCTAATGGTTTTCGTTTGTTCGGTAAGTATTATGAAAATTTATGGGATTGAACAGGTTGATTTAAAAAATTAATCATAAAACCGTTTACAAACCAGCCAGACCGTGGTATAATATTCTTATTGATTGATAGTTTTCCGTCGCACCTATCGATCATTTTAAACCTGCGACATTTGAAATGGAGATTTAAATCATGTCTAAAACCGCAAAACTGAAAGCATATCTGCAAACCGGCGCTTCTGTTACCCCTAAGCAAATCAAGTCGATGTTTAAGATTGCTAATCCCTCTGCAGCTATCTTTACGCTGCGTCAAGAAGGTCTTTGCGTTTATTCGAATGAAGCTACCTTGTACACTGGTGAGAAAACCACTAAGTACCGTGTAGGCGCACCTTCGAAACGAATGGTTGCTCTAGCAGCTCAGTTTGGCGCTTTTGATAAGCGCTAATTGAAACAGGGAGGGGAAACCCTCCCTTAATTGTTTATAGGTACTGTATGATGAAAATTTCAATGATCGTAAAAGAAACTCCCGCATATAGACTGACTGTCGAAAAATCGCCATGTGCTGCTCCTGCTGATCTATGGCACATTCAATTCATTCAAGAAGAATTGACAGATCTATTGCCAACGCGTGTTTCTACTTATGAGTTCTTCATGACTAAAGAAGAACTGAGTGAAGTTGCTAAAGCACTTACTCTTTTTTAATGTACATTCAATCGATTCTGTGGTATAATATCATATATGAACAAGGAGCTAACCATGAATCAACTATCTGAACGCGATGAAATGCTGGTCATTCTGATGGAAGAATGCAGCGAACTTGCCATTGAAGCATCTAAGATTCTACGTTTCAATAAGGGTAACCAATTGCTAGAATCTGAAGCAGGCGATCTGCTTTGTATGCTCCAGTTGCTGGAAGAAAAAGGTTATATTGACTGGGGCAACGTATCCTTGTGCGCCTCAGCCAAACGTGAAAAACTAAAACAATGGAGTAATTTGAATGTCTAAAGATTGGGTTAAAGATATTAATGAGATGCATATCAAATATGGTGTGCATGCTTGGATCGCTGAAAAGATCGTAGCAGGTGATAAGGAAACCCTGCGTAAGTTTATTGAATTTCGTTTGAACTTCCTTCAAGAAGAACTCGATGAAACTCGTAAAGCTTTGTCTGAACGTGATCCAGAAGAAATCGTTGATGGTCTAATTGATCTATGCGTGGTTGCCATTGGTACCCTTGACGCATTCGCTGTAGATTCTCATACAGCGTGGGATAATGTATTGAAAGCCAATATGGCTAAAGAAGTTGGCGTGAAAGCATCTCGTCCAAATCCTCTAGGTCTGCCTGATCTGGTCAAACCTGAAGGTTGGACTGCACCAAGCCACGAGGGAAATCATGGACTACTCTCTAACGCTGTTTAACGGCGTATACGATAATCTAACTGACAAGCGTATGGACTTCTCGGACTGGGATAAGTTCGAGAAGCTTCTGTATAATATTGCTCAGCAACCGGGTATTAAACCAAAGAAGGGTGAGAAGCTGCCTAAAGGCGTTAAAGCTTCTCCTCTAATTTCTCCTGCGATTTATAAGCCCGGAACTACTCGAGCCAATGATAATGTTATTTCATGGGCTGGGTGGGCTGCTATTGATGTTGATGATCACAAATTTGAAGGGAACTTGAAAGATGAGCTTTATTCTAGGTTTGGTGTTTGGTATTACGTTTGCTATTCTACTGCGAGCAGCACTGTTGATAGACCGAAGTTCCGGCTTGTCTTTCCACTTAAATCGGCTGTACCAGCAGACAAAATTCGACACTTTTGGTTCGCACTCAATACAGAACTTGAGTCGATCGGAGATCGACAAACTAAAGATTTCAGCCGAATGTATTACGTCCCTGCGACGTATCCTGATGCTAACAATTTTATCTTCAGTAATGTTGGTGTACATATTGATCCATATGAGTTGATGTCTAAGCACCCTTATGCTGAAAAAACTCAGAGCGGTGTGCTTGATAAACTTCCAGCAAAAATTCGTGAAGCTTTGATTAAAGAACGTGCTTCACGTTTGACTAACACTGATATTCGTTGGACTTCATATCATAATTGTCCATTTGTATCTAAAAAGATGATTGATGAATACCAATCAATCTCAGCAACTGGTTGGTATCATAAGATGTATCAATTGATGGTCTCCATTGCATCATCGGCTATTCGTCAAAACTATCCAATTACATCTAAGGAAATCGCAATCCTATGTCGTCAATTGGATCTTGAAACTGGCAATTGGTACAAATCACGACCGCTTGAAAAAGAAGCAGATCGAGCTCTTGAATTTGTTATGAGGAATGCGGTATGATTACTGAACAATATAATCAACTATTCAATGATTACGCTGTGGTCGGCCGAGATGAAGCTGCTGAACGAGCTAAATGGATGGCCGAAGGTATCATGGAATCTGATCGTAAGTCAAAGGGTAGAGACTATAGCCAAGTCTATAAGAATACCCTTGATGGCGTGATCTGCGAAATGGGCATTGCTTCTTTGTCTAAGGGTAAGGCAAATGAACAAAAGTTTGTTCTTCAAGATCGTGATACGTATGCATGGGATGTTCTGTCTGCTTTCAATCATAAACTTGAAGTAAAGAAGCACAAAGATAAATGGTTTAGCTTCTACCCTGGAAATATTCTTACTATGTTGAATAATATTTCCTCTAATCGGTTTGACTATATTGTCACTGCTTCTTGGTATGAAGCGCTAGATCATTACGTTGTCTATCCACGACTGTTGATTAATCCTAAGACATTTCAACGATACATCTCTAGATCGAATTTTAATACTTCTTGTTACTATAACCATAGGTCATCTGCAGCTGATAACCAATGTATTATTTTTAATGAAGATGCAATTAGCCGTTTACAAAACACTCAGTACGTGGTATAATACCTCTATTGCTTGGAGATTTATATGAAATATGATGAAGAAAAACCTCAACTTCAATTGATCCCGACGCATGCCCTCATTCAGGCAGCTCGGGTTTTTGGCTTTGGCGCTCAAAAGTATGGTGAAAATAATTGGCGACGTGACATCACTAAATATGGATGGACACGTCATTATGGTTCTATTCAACGACATTTGACAGCTTGGAATGATGGTGAAGACATCGATCCTGAATCTGGGCTTCCGCATCTTGCTCATGCAATGACTCAACTTATGATCCTACTTCAAGTAGTCAAAGAAGCTCCTGATTGTGATAATCGTTTTAAGAAAGAAATCAATGAGTAATTTTAAAACAACTATTCTTCAAGTGTCTATTCATCGTGAAGATTCAAATCCAGTATTTGGTGAAGGCAATACATATATCGCAGTGCGTGATGAAGCAGCTGGTCCATTTTTGTCTATCACACAGACTGATGACTATAGCGAAAATGGAACTATTCGTTGCGACTTTGAAGAGCTAAAAGCTATCATGGCCGCATCTGAAATGCTTATGCATCAAATGTATATTGAAAAGGCTGAAATGGAGAGCAAATGATTAAACCTATTCGAGTTGCTGATATTCGTGCGCATTTTATTAATGAGCTAAAAGAACAGCGTTTCACTATTGATAAGACCGGCGCTAAGACTATTGAAATTCTTGGTGCATCATTCTTGGCTGATGAACCATCAATCTTTGGCGTTCCTTCTCAAGAATATATCGCTAAAGAGTTTGATTGGTACACTTCAATGTCTACTAATATTAATGACATCTATGGCGAAGAACGTGAAGCTCCTGCTGCATGGAAATATGCCGCCAACAAACATGGAGAAATCAATTCCAATTATGGTCTATTGATTTTCTCTGATAAGTACTATAATCAATTTAAGAATGTTGTTGATGAACTTTCCTCTAATCCTGATGGTCGCCGCGCTACTATGGTCTACAACCGTCCTTCCATTTGGACTGAGTATAATGAAAATGGAAAGTCAGATTTTATCTGTACAAATGCTGTAAGTTATTATATTCGCGATGGTAAGCTTCATTCTGTAGTTCAAATGCGTTCTAATGATGTTGTGTTTGGTTATAAGAATGATTACGCATGGCAGCGTGAAGTTATGAAATTGATTGTTGACCGATACTTAGATCAAAACATCTTTTCTGATCTAGAAGTTGGTGATCTATATTGGCAGGTTCAAAATTTACATGTGTACGAACGTCATTTTAACCTTGTAATGTGATATAATATACTATGAACTATAAATGGGATTGGCGATATCTAACACTGGCACAACATGTTTCTGAATGGTCTAAGGATCCTTCAAGAAAGATTGGTGCTGTTGCTGTTGGTGATAAAGGACAAGTACTTGCTCAGGGATTTAATGGATTTCCTCGTGGAATTCTAGACTCAGCAGATCGTTATGATCATCGCCCAACAAAATATAAATTTGTTGTCCATGCCGAGATGAATGTCATATATAATGCATCATACAATGGAGTGTCCCTTGATGGTTCTACTTTGTATGTGTATGGGCTTCCCGTTTGTTCTGAATGTGCTAAGGGCGTAATTCAAGTTGGTGTCAAACGAGTAGTCATGCCTAAACAAGACATTCCAGATATCTGGGCTGAGTCATGGGAACTTACATCTCAGCTATTTAAAGAAGCTGGTGTTGAATACGAATTTATTTGAAGGATCTAAATGAAGATTGCATTTATCTTTGGTAAAGGCATTGATGGTTGTGGGGTAACCCGTGGCGCAGTGTTTTATGAAAAATGGTTACGGGAACGTGGTCACACGAGTATCATTGTTGACTTTGATAATGGCCAGAGCTTTGGTCGAGCAAAAGAAGTTGATTGGCTCGGTGATATGTATGAAGTGCGAAAGAAAGATACTAAAGTTCCGGCTGAAGTCATTAACGCAGTAAACTCATGTGATATTGCTATCTTTCATTCGCATCCAACTCGTAAGCAAGGTGATTATACCGATCGTTATCGTGAGTTTGTTTCTGCCATTGATCAACCAATCGTGGTAATGCATGATCATTCAATTGCTAAAACAAACATTAATGCTATCCCTCAGGCGTGCGAACTGTTTGCTATGGCAGACGTTGCGGTTATTCAATCATTGGATGGTTATTCTAAAGAAGCATATACTAGTTTTGATCCAGGCCTTTCAAATCATTTGATTGAGAATCCTATTTGGATTGATCCTCGTAAATATGATGCTTACCGTAAACCATTTGCCAAACGTGACAAGCATCTTCTTTATATGGGTCGTATGTCTCCACTTAAAGATCCAGCAATGATTTGTCGTATTCAACCTCATATGGGAATTGATTGGGATCTATCAATCATTGGATGTGAAAATTCTATTTCATCTGTGAGTAACTATACTGGCGACTTGTCTGATAATCCTGCTCCATACATTCCCGAATGGCGTGGTATGATTCGTCAGCATTCATTGAATAAGCATGGTGAATACGTTGCCACTGAAAAAGAACAAGCTAAGGATTGGCGTATTAAGTCATATGACAAATATCGTTATGACTGGGGCATGAATCAACTTGGTTCTTCCTTTGCTTCATGGTGTGGTTATAAGCTATCTGATGCAAGTGAATATGGATATCGTATGGAATATACAATGATTGAATCTTATTTGCTAACTCTTCCTGTTATTAATCGACACTTTGCAGAAAATGCTCGTTCGCCTGAGGGTAAGCTATGGGGTGAATATGATTGCGCTCTTGTTTCGCAAGCGCGTGAAGAGGAAGTATTGGCCGATGAACTTGAAAGACTACAGAATAATGAAAAAGAATGGAATGATCGTACTGCTGCTTGTCGTGATCTCATTACTAAGTTTAATGACATTGACATTATTGGACAACAGTTCTTGGATCGAGTACTTGCCAATGGTAAGCGTAGTGATAAGGTAAATGGCCTTGATCGAATTTGCGAGTATTTTCCTTCCGCGCGCGAACGGCGTGCACGTGGGGAAGTCATTATGTCATCTGCTTCTGGTACACTAAATAGAACACCAATGGTGATGATTAACGGTAAGCAAGAAATCGTTAAAGAAAAACCAGTAACAGTAACTTCTCTTGAGGACTTTTTTGTATGAACTTTCACAAACGAATTATTCTAGACTTTGATGATACCTTAGCCTTTGCTAAGAATCGTGATTGGATGAACGCCCGACCTAATGATCGTTTGATTAAAAAGACTAATAATCTATATGATCAAGGTTGGCGTGTTGATATTTACACTGCACGTGGTTCTATCTCATGCGCTACACGTGAAGAAGCTGCTGCCAAGTATCAACCTGATATGGAAAAATGGCTAGAACGAAATAATGTTAAGTATCATTCTATTTCATTTGATAAGCCACTGGCTGCTTATTATATCGACGACAAGGCTATGACTCCAGAAGAATTCCTTGATGTGGGTATTCAAAAGTTGGAAGGTGGTCTATCAGGAGCTGACATTTATACTGATGGTAAGATGGTTCATAAACAAGATAAGAATGCTCATGCTGTTCGTGCTTGGTATGATTCTGTTTTTGGTATTAATGTTCCATTGATTGATCGCGTTGTCGGTGATACTATCACCATGGAATATATTGAGCATGACAAGCAGTTCTTTAAGAATAATATGTACATTGCTCTTGGTCTAATTCAAGATACGCTTTCAAGTCTTCGTGCTTGTCCTGTTCCAAATGATGGTCTTGAATATAAAGACTATTGCTATCGAATCATGGATCATGCTGAAGCTTCAGGCCAGCAACAATTCATTGATGTTGCAAAGAAGATTACTGAGTATTCTTTGAATCGTTCTTTCTCACATGGTGACTTTGGTATCACTAACATGCTATTCACTAAGGATCAATATTTGTTTTTGATTGATCCAATTCCAAATGTGTTTGGATGTTCTGAACTGGATGCCGCTAAGTTTGTGGCTTCTCTTTATATCAATAAGTACCCACCTCATACTCGTACTACCGCTTTTAAAGCGATGGCGATATATAATAACATAAACATGGAAATGCTGACGAACCTAGTGGCTTCTGAAGTTATCCGAGTTTATAAGTACCACCCGAACAAAGAATTTATTATTGGATGCGTTGAAAATGTTCTTAAACAAAGCTAATGTTGCTCGATCTCTTGGTAAACCAGTTGAAGACTTGAAGATTGGTTTTACCGCATCTACGTTTGATCTATTTCATGCTGGTCATATTGTTATGCTTCAAGAGGCAAAGTCTCTTTGTGATTATCTAATTGTTGGATTGCTAATTGATCCTACTATTGATAGACCAGATACAAAGAACAAACCTGTTCAACTCCCATTTGAAAGATACGTTCAAGTTTCATCTTGCCAATATGTTGACGAGGTTATTCCTTTTAGTACTGAGCAAGAATTGATTGATATGATTCTTACTATCCAACCGGATATTCGTATTGTCGGCGAAGAGTATAAAGGTACCAATCATACCGGTGTTGGTCTATGTCCTATTCATTATAATAAGCGTCGTCACTCGTTTTCAACTACAGATCTAAGAAATCGTGTGATCGCTTCTGAGAAAGAGATGGTAAGTAAATGAAGTACGCTAGTATTGTTCCACTGATTGGTGGAGAAACCATTGCCATGGAGCAAGTCTTTAACCAACGCCCGGAGTATATTTTAAGCTATGAAGCATTCGGAAACAACGATCAACACATTGTGGCCCATTATAAAAACGAAGTTCCCTATCATGTTCTTAACGCTGATGGGAACAATCCTGACTACGGGAGGGTTGATATTGTCAACACTGTGTGCCCTTGCGCTGGCCTTTCCAGTCTTTCTCCTTCTGCTTCTAGTGATAACAGCGCGAATGATTGGATGGCTATTACTGCTGAGCACGTGCTTGGCTCTATGGCCCCTCGAGTATTTTGGGGTGAAAACGCCCCGCGACTTGCTTCTAAAATGGGCGAACCTACTGTCAATCGACTAAGAAAGATTGGCGAGAAGTATGGATATACATTCTCAATTTATAAGACAAAGTCTATTCTTCATGGTCTGAGTCAAGTTCGTGATCGTACGTTTTATTTCTTTTGGAAAGGTGATTCAGTACCTGTTTTTGAATATATAAATCGTGAACACGAAAAGATTGAGGACACGATTCGTTCCGTGAAACGGGATCCTGCTGATCCAATGAACATCCTCACAAATACTCGAGTTCCATCTGAAAATCCATTCTATAAGTACGTGCTTGAAGTCATTGAAGGCGGAATTACTCACCAAGAATTTCAATCACGTATTAGTAAAACAACTAATCCATTGGACTACATCGAATCCAAAGGTATCAAATACCTTGAAGTAGCTGAATGGATGGGATCAAATGGCTATGAAAAAGAAGTAGCCAAGTGCAAACGTATGCACGTTAAACTAGAATCTGGTGGTAATATTATGCGTAAGATTACCGAAGTTCCAAAGGATTATATTGGAGCTTTTGTTGGTCATATGCCTACAGCGCTTACTCACCCAGATGAAGACCGTTATCTCACAGTACGTGAATGCCTAACAATTATGAAGTTACCCAATGATTTTCAACTTCAGGGCGGTCTAAAAAATCTCAATCACATTTGCCAAAACGTTCCAGTTACTACAGCAGCAGATATGGCTCGTCAGATCCAACGATATCTTGCCGGAGAATTGGATATGGTTAGTACTAAATTCATGATTCAGGACAATAAGACACAAACTTATGATTGTGAACGTGACAGTGTACAACTTGATGCTTTTATGGTATAATATACTATCTCAACTGAAAAGGTAAACTATATGGCCTCTATTATGGATAAACTAAAAAAGAATTCGAAGATCAAGGAAACCGAAGTCCTTGCTGATTCGAAACTTTTTTCTCAAAAAGAACTAGTAAAAACTGAAGTGCCTATGATTAACGTTGCTCTATCTGGCGATGTTGATGGTGGTCTTGCTCCAGGTTTGACTGTCTTGGCTGGTCCTTCCAAACACTTTAAGACTTCGTTTGCTTTGCTTATGGCTTCAGCTTATTTGAAGAAATATCCAGATGCAGTTATGTTGTTCTATGATTCGGAATTTGGTTCTCCGCAAGCTTATTTCGAAACATTTGGTATTGATACTAATCGCGTTCTTCATACTCCTATTACTGACGTTGAACGTTTGAAGTTTGACTTGGTTGGTCAATTGGAGAATATTGAACGTGGTGAGCGTGTTATTATCGTAATTGACTCTATTGGTAACTTGGCTTCTAAGAAAGAGTTGGAAGATGCTCTGAATGAAAAGTCTGTTGCTGATATGTCTCGCGCTAAAGCGCTTAAAGGTCTCTTCCGTATGGTAACACCTTACCTTACAATGAAGAATATTCCTTTGGTTGCTGTTAACCATACGTATAAAGAAATTGGTCTCTTCCCTAAAGATGTTGTTGGTGGTGGAACGGGTATCTACTACTCAGCCGATAATATCTGGATTCTTGGTCGTCAACAAGATAAAGAAGGTACTGAAATTAAAGGTTACCACTTTATCATCAATGTAGAAAAATCTCGTTATGTTAAAGAAAAATCTAAAATTCCTATCTCAGTTACCTGGGAAGGTGGTATTTCACGTTGGTCTGGTCTGCTTGATCTCGCTTTGGCTGGTGGCTACGTCGTTAAACCTTCTAACGGCTGGTATCAGAAAGTGGACCGAACAACAGGTGAGCTCCTTGATGGAAAGGTCCGCGAGAAAGAGACACTGAACGAAGAATTCTGGAAGCCTATCCTTGAAAAGACAGATTTTAAAGAATTCATCAAATCCTACTATACAATTGGATATCGTTCTATGGTAGAAGATGTTGAATTGGATTTACAAGAGGATGAAAATGAGGTATAATATATCTCTTGAGGATTACAGTTTTGTTGATAACAATGTCAATGAAATGTGGGCCATTCGTCTAAACGATAAATGGCCAGGTCTAGTGTATTGTTATGGTAAGGTGACTGCCCAATTGTTAGAAGATAACTCAGATCAGGCATCTTTAAAGTTTCAATATCAAATCATTGATGAAGGTGACTATGACAAAGATGAATTGGCTAAGGATCCAAACTTTAATGATTACCTAGGTGATGTTCTCTCGCATATTATTCAAGACGCTTTTGATAACGAAAAATATAGGATAGGAAATGACGATTCAAACGACAGTGCTAAGGAACCTTCTAACCAATGAGGATTATACTCGCAGGGTCGTTCCATATCTGAAAAAAGAGTATTTCGAAGGAGAACATCGAGTACTCTTTGATCAGGTTGTAAATTATGTTGGTAAGTATAATCGTCTTCCAACTAAAGAAGCATTGACCATTGAATTGAATGATGCTAAGATCTCTTCAGATCAATTTGGCGCAGCAGTTCATTTGGTCAATGATGTAACCAATCCAGAGCCAGCCGATATGGAATGGCTCTTGGAAAAAACCGAAAAGTGGTGTCAAGATCGTGCAGTATTTTTGGCCATCATGAAATCTATTGAGATCATTGATGGTAAATCTGATTTGACACAAAACGCGATCCCTGAAGTATTGAGTGAAGCTCTTTCTGTTTCTTTCGATCAAAACATTGGTCACGATTATATTAACAACGCTGAATCACGTTATGAGTTCTATCATAAAGATGAAGCACGTTTACCATTTGATCTTGATTACTTCAATAAGATTACCAAAGGTGGTTTACCTAATAAGACTTTGAATATTGCCCTCGCCGGTACTGGTGTTGGTAAATCTCTTTTCATGTGTCATATGGCAGCAGCAGCTCTTACACAAGCTAAGAATGTTCTGTATATTACCATGGAAATGGCAGAGGAACGTATCGCTGAACGTATTGATGCGAACCTCATGAATCTTCCTATTGATCAACTTGAACATTTGGATCGTAATACATTCAATGATAAAATCTCAAAGATCGCTAAGAAGACTATTGGTAAACTAATCATTAAAGAATATCCAACTGGTTCTGCTCATACTGGGCACTTTAGAGCTCTTCTAAAAGAACTCAAGTTGAAAAAGAATTTTCAACCAGATGTTATCTTTATTGATTACCTCAACATTTGCTCATCTTCTCGAATGAAAGGACTTTCCGGTGGCATCAACTCTTACACCTACATCAAATCGATTGCCGAAGAAATTCGTGGCCTTGCTGTCGAATTTGACGTACCAATCGTATCTGCAACTCAAACAACAAGAAGTGGATACTCCAACACCGACGTCGGACTTGAAGACACGTCAGAAAGTTTCGGTCTGCCGGCTACTGCAGACTTCATGTTCGCTCTAATCTCTACAGAAGAACTTGAAGGTCTTGGTCAAATCATGGTTAAGCAATTGAAGAATCGTTATAATGATCCTACCGCTTATAAACGATTTGTTGTTGGTATTGATCGTGCTAGAATGAAACTATATAATGTCGAGGAAAGTGCTCAAACTCTTGCTCAAGAGCCAACAATGCAGCCTCAAAAAGATCAACTTGATTTCTCAGGATTTAAAGTATGACAGTGCCAGTTGAAAGAACAAATGCCGTAAAATGGACAGAAGACTTTCTGTTAGAATTGGTTGATCCTAAGAAGACCCCTAGGATCCCAAAGAGTATTCGTCAGAAGGCTCTGAGGTGTCTCAGGCACTATCCATCTAAGTTTCATATGGATATCATTGCTGAAAGAGAAGATGCTAATCCAGACAACAACTTAGGGTTTAAACCTAAAGTATTCGGTAAGAATTTCATCTAAGTTATTGATTCTAAACGGTTTTTGCTACTGTATCTTTTTTGATACAGTAGCAACTTTTTTTTCAAAAAACCGTTTACATCTGCTCCAGATAGTGTATAATAGATCTATCTACAGTGAAAAGGAAACAAAATGGCTTACGAAATTGCTCAATTTGATCTTGAACAAATCGCTCGTTCTGGTTCTGGTCGTATCGCAGTAAAAGTCGAAGGCTTCTGGTCTTCGGATCCGATTACCATGTACATTAATCGTTCTTTTTACACTGATGAAAGCCAATGGAAGTTTACCATTAGCCATTCTTCTGGTGGTCGTGATACGAATCAAATTGAATGTGATCTCGTGGCTGAAAGATTCTTTGCTGAAGCTCTCATTGCTCTGAGCGATCTTGGCATTGAACTAAAAGGTAAGACTTCTGAAATGGAAGCCTTCTATCAAGATCAACGTCGTATTGATCGTGAAGCTGAAGAAATTCGTAAAGCTGAACTTCAAAAACAAATCGAAGCCGATATGCCTCTTGGCGAATCAAACGCTAAATACATCGTTCAAATGATGAAAGCTAAGATTCAAAAAGAATATCAGGCTGAAGTCACATACTTCAATCGTGGCCAAGAACGTGGCGGTGTAATTACCCTTGAACGAGCTCGTGAACGTTCTACATTTCGTATCAATGGCAATCGCTCTAATTACTTGGATGTAATTTCTTTCTTGACAACTCGTTCTAACCGTACTACCCTTGCTTAATATGAATTTGAATAATTTTTTTAATGATCTTGCTGCCAACTCTTCAAGAAACTATAAGATTGAACAGTTGGAAAAGAATAAGAACAATGAAATTCTAAAGGAAGTTATTCGACTTGCTTTAGATCCATTCACACAATTCTATATTCGCAAGATTCCGGCATATGTGACTTCACGTCCAGTTTGGCGACCACTTGATATAATGATTAAAGAGTTGTCTAAACTTTCCACTCGTCAAGTTACTGGTAATGCTGGCATTGAGCATCTCAAACAGGTTCTTTCATCCGTTAGCCCAGATGATGCTAAAGTTATTGAACGTATTATTGCAAAGGATTTGAAATGTGGAGTGCAAGTGTCAACCGCAAACGCAGTGTGGACTGGTTTGGTGAGCGAATATCCAACCATGCTTTGCTCGCAGTACGAGAAAAAGCTAGTGGACAAAATAAAGTTCCCAGCAATGGTTCAAACAAAAATGGACGGGATGCGATTCAACGCAATCGTTCGATCTGGTAAAGTAGAATATAGATCACGCAATGGAAAAGAAATTAATCTTTTGGGAAACCTTGATGACGATTTCGTACGGCTATCTAACGGGCGTGACTTTGTATTTGATGGCGAGTTACTCGTGGATTCTACCTCTGGTCTACTCGATCGCCAAACAGGCAATGGGATTCTAAACAAAGCTGTTAAGGGTACCATCACTGAAGAAGAAGCTAAATGCGTACGAGCTACTCTATGGGATATGATTCCATTTGAAGACTTTCAAAAAGGAAAGTTTGAGTTGCCATATTATATTCGTCATGGCGGTCTAATGATTTCTTTGGCCGCGAATTCATGCACTAAAGTTGGATTGGTTGATACTTGGGAAGTAAACAATCTGGAAGAAGCTCAAGAGCTGTTCCAAGAACTGCTTCAATCAGGTCAAGAAGGCATCATCCTCAAAGATAAGTCTGGCATCTGGGAGGATAAACGTTCCAAGAGCCAGATTAAATTCAAAGGGGAGTTGGAGTGTGATCTTGAAATTCTTGAAGTTGAAGAAGGCACTGGCAAATACGCTGGCCGACTTGGCGCAATTGTATGTAGTTCCAGATCGGAAGACGGGAAGCGTCTTACCGTCGCTGTTGGTTCTGGGTTCAATGATGCTCAGCGTGATAATCTTTGGAGCATTCGTGATAGTCTCATTGGTAAAATTGTTGCAGTGAAATATAACGAACGCATTAAAAATAAACAAGGTGAAGAAAGTTTGTTTCTTCCAATTTTTGTAGAACTTCGTGAAGATAAAGATTCCGCGGATTCTATTGGAGATATTAAATGAAAATTGCTATTGCATCTGATGTACATCTAGAATTCGGTCCTCTAAATCTTGAGAATACTGAAGGAGCTGATGTACTGGTTTTGAGTGGTGATATCTGTACTGCTCGTGATTTTGATACCACTGCAGCAATGTATGGTGATATGCCTCATTCAAAAAAGGCTAGCAGATTCTTTGACTTTTTTAAAGAAGCTTCTAAGAATTTCAAGCATGTTGTCTATGTAATGGGTAACCATGAGCATTACAACTATGACTTTAAATTCACAGCATCATATCTAAAAGAAAATTTGAGTCATTTGAAAAACATTTATCTTCTAGATCGTGAATGTAAAGTTATTGATGATGTAACCTTCATTGGTGGTACTATGTGGTCTGATATGAACAAACGTGATCCTCTTACGATGTTTCATATGAAAGACATGATGAACGATTTTCGTATCATCAAAAACAGCAATCGTCAAGTCTATCGTAATGTTCCAATTTATAAACGTAAAGAAGATGATTCTGGTTATGAATTGAATGAAAAAGGATATATGATTGAGATTGGCATGAAGAAGAAAGAAGAGCCTGCTCGTTTTTCTCCTGAAGATGCCGCCGATGAATTTGATAAGTTTGTTGAGTATCTTCAGGTGGTGACCGCATTCCTTGGTGAAGATCCAAAGAAGTATGTAGTATGTACTCATCATAGTCCAAGTCATCAGTCGTGTCATCCTCGTTATAAGAACGATTCATTGATGAATGGTGGCTATCATTCAGACCTTGAAGACTTCATCATTGCTCGTCCTAATATTAAACTGTGGACTCATGGGCATACTCATGAGGACTTTGATTATATGGTCGGTGAAACACGAGTTGTCTGTAACCCACGTGGCTATATTGGTCATGAAGGTAGAGCCAATACATGGAAATTAAAAGTTGTGGAGATTTAAAATGCGTAAGATTGTAATTAATCGTTGTCATGGTGGATTTAGTTTGTCCAAAGAAGCATGCCAACGCTATTGGGATATTAAAGGCCAACGAGTTTGGATCGAGGACGACACTCAGTTCAAGTCTCTGGGCATTTTTACCGTATGGCTTGTTCCAGCTGAAGATCGTGTAGTAGAATCTACGAACAGAGCTACGATTTCCATTGAAGAACGCCGTGCTTTCAATGAGAAATATGCATCTCAAACTTGGTATGATCGAGATGTAGAACGTGATGATCCTGTCTTGGTTCAGGTCGTCGAAGAACTGGGAGAGAAAGCAGATGGTCGTCATGCTGGATTGGGTATTGTAGAAATCCCCAACGATGTAGAATGGGTTATCGATGAGTATGATGGACTAGAGTGGGTTGCTGAAAAGCATCGCACTTGGATTTGATAACTAAAGTATACAGTGTATCTAAAATGATACACTGTTACAATTTTGTTGTACATATTGATGGATTTGTGGTATAATAGATCTATCAAAACAAGGAAATATATTATGCGTAAGATGGCTTCTATTCGTAAGATTGATAGCATTCGTCCTATTGAAGGCGCTGATGCTATTGAATGCGCAGTCGTCGGTGGATGGACTGTTGTAGTTAAGAAGGATGAATATCAAGTTGGTGATCTGGCCGTATACTGCGAGATTGACTCTTGGATTCCTACCGAACTGGCTCCGTTCCTGTCTAAAGGTAAAGAACCACGTGAGTTTGAAGGTGTGAAAGGTGAACGTCTAAAGACCATCAAACTTCGTGGCCAGCTGTCTCAGGGTCTGTTGCTGCCTCTGAATAAAGACACTGTTGAGTGGAATGAGGGTGATGACGTTACTGAGTTTCTTGGTATCAAGAAGTGGGAAATGACTATTCCTGCTCAACTTGCTGGCCAGGTGAAGGGTAACTTTCCTACCGAGATTCCTAAGACTGATCAGGAGCGTGTGCAGAATCTGGTCGAAGCGATTAAAGCTGCTGGTGATTGCGGACTACAGTTTGAAGTCACTGAAAAGCTAGAAGGTTCTTCTATGACTGTCTACCGTATCCGTGGTGAGTTCGGTGTCTGCTCACGTAACCTAGACCTGAAGCGTGATGAGAACAATACGTTTTGGAAGGTTGCTATTGAGGAAGATATCGATGCACAGATGATGGCGGTTGATCCATACTGGGACTTTGCTATCCAAGGTGAACTGATCGGTCCTGGCATTCAAGGCAACATCTATAAGCTGAGCAAACCTGAGTTCCATGTATTTGACGTGTATAACATTCAAACTGGAATGTATCTGAAGCCAGAAGCTCGCCGTGCTTTGGTTGAACGTATGGGTCTAAAGCATGTTCCAGTGATTACCTCTGAATTCAAACTGAATCATAATGTAGACCAATTACTCACTATAGCTGAGTACAAGTCTGAGCTTGCTGATACTGAACGCGAAGGCATTGTGTTCAAACAAGTAGATGGTGGTATGACGTTCAAAGCGATCAGCAATAAGTACCTATTGGGTCAAAAGTAATGAACAAACGAATTAGAAAACTTGCTGAAGCAATGGTATCGCACGGAGAATCCAAATGAATGAAATTTATCTGAGTCGCAAAGATCTTCAAGCAATCCAGAAGTTTTTGGATTCATTTCCAGATCGTGACGTTGTGCTAATCACCTCAGACAGTTCTTCAGGCATTGGAAGTATTGTCAAGGCAAGCGTGATCGGCACCATCGTTGATGGGCATGTTGTGACAGTGTCAAAAGACATTGTCGATGAAAGTGGTTGGTGATGGATATGAGGAGTTTGATCGTGCTTGATTTTCTGTTCTCTCGTCGTTTTAATTGGTTTGATTTGATCTATATCTGTGGAGCACCTTGGTTATTCGCTAATCTTGGATGGTGGGCGGTTCTGGTCATTCTTGTAGCATCAGTATTCTCAGCATCAGCTGAACTTAGATTGAAAGTTAATTGATATGGAAACGATTTACACAATTGTCGGTGCTGGTGTTGCGGTATTCATCGCCATTCTATTCTGGGTTTTCTCCGCATCTCAGATCGCTCGTGAATGTAAGATGATGGGAATGTTCTATGTCGGTGATACTGTGTATGAATGTAAGGTGAAGCAATGACACTTTATGAACATGTGATGAGTCTCTGGATGTATGAGTCTATGAAACATGGCTTGGGTAGTTCTGCTGAAGAATATGCCCATGAGAAATTCAATTCTCTTACACCAGCAGAACAGTTGAAACTAATCTCGAATGCATTGGATGAAATGAAATGAATCATGATCGGGAAATTTTCACCATCGCATTATCAATCATTGGTGTATTGACGCTGTGGACCTTTGCATGTCTTCAGTGGGGTGTTAACGCCGAGAACGAACGTCTCTATAACAAATGTCTTGCAAAGAATTCCGAGATGGTGTATAATAAAGCTATTGAACACTGCAAGGAACAAGTGAAATGAACACATATCAACAACATGCAATGCGAGAGTTCCAGTATGCAGGCTGGGTCGATGAGAACGGTAAGTTCACAGATGAGATGCAGGAACAAATCTGTGATGGGGTGATGAAACTGCTGGAACTATTTGATAAAGAAGGTCACTCCGGTTCGTCTGCTCCTTATGCAATCAACCTATTCAAGACTCTGGCTCGATTTGAACCTATTGCCCCATTGACTGGCGCTGATG
>CALMJT010000218.1 GCA_937864365.1 uncultured Alteromonadales bacterium
GCGATTTCCAATTTCTTCACAATTTCAATCACTTACCGTTCTTGAAATTGGCGATACATCCTTGTGTCGCGAGAAACTCTAGGTTAATCAGGGTTTCCAACAATATAAGGATGTATTGTGGTTAAGTTTCGGATGAATTAATCGGAGGTTCTTAAGTATTAATTCATCGTTTTTATTCGTTTTCTTGAGCTTCTCTCAGTTTTCTATATAGAGTTCTTTCACTTACACCCAACGCTTTTGCTAGGTGTTTGTTGTCTCCCGAATAGCGGCTACTGACGTATTTTAAATACAGTTTTTCCAGTGTTTCTAAGGTTACGAGTTGATCACTATTAAAGGGGTTTGTTGGGTTATTAATTCCATTATTGACACCCGTTGTATTCTTGTTAGCGGCATAGTTGAAATTAATATTTGCTGTCGCACGTGCGGATAAGTCTTCCAATTGTTTTTTTGACTTTAAATTGGTGTCTAAATGCTTTACCTCGATTAAATCTCCGTCGCATAAAATGGCTGCGCGCGCTAAAATATTTTTAAGCTCGCGAATATTGCCAGGAAAGCTTTGGGTTTTTAAATAGTTCAAAGCTGCTTGAGAAAGCTTTAATGGTTCTTCCATTTGCGATAAAAGATGATTGCTGAGTAATTCGATATCATCTGTTCTTTCTTTTAACGGCGGCAAAATTACCGGAAAAGGACTGACACGATAAAATAAATCTTTGCGAAATTTACCTTCGGCAATTAATTGTTCCAAGTTTTGGTGGGTTGCGCATATTAATCGAAAATCTGCATGCTTCTCAGTAATAGATCCCACCGGGCGATAACTACCAGTTTCAATTAAACGCAATAATTTTACCTGTAAGGGCAAAGGCACATCACCAAGTTCATCTAAAAACAGCGTACCCCCGTTTGCGGCTTCTACCAGTCCGTGCTTTTTGTGAATGGCGCCAGTAAAAGCTCCTTTTTCGTGACCGAACAATTCGCTCTCAAACAAAGTTTCTGATAATCCCGAGCATTCAACCACCACGAAGGGTTTGTCTTTGCGTTTACTGTGTGAGTGTAAATAGCGCGCCGCGAGTTCTTTGCCGGTGCCGGATTCGCCCAGTAGTAAAACACTGATATTTGACTTGGCTGCACGATTGAGCAATGAGAGTGCTTCGGTAAACGTTGGGCTTAAGCCGAGAATTTTATGTTGTTCGTCACCAGCGCGATTTACGAATCGCATGGTTTCTAAAAATAATTTTCCGGGCCGTGGTGAATTTACCGGCGTGACTTCGACATCAACGTGATCTGGCCCTTGTTTGGTTTGGTGAATGTGCAGAACCCGTTGCGATTGCCCTGAACCGATGGCCGATTTCAACGGGCAGCTTTCGCCGGCCTGGTCACAGGGTTTGTTGTAACCGTGAGAAACCTCATAACAAAACCTGTTTACGGCCTGGGTACCAAATTCTTGCTCGTATAATTCATTCACGGCAATAATTTTGTATTGGCTATTTAACAACGCAGCTGGTGTTTCTTGTTCGTCGAGTTGCTGCTGTAGTTTTTGCGGTGTTTTCGGCAATGGCATGAGTGTATCCGTGAGCTTAATCTAATCGCATTGAAAATCGTAATCTGAATAAGTTAAAGAGTGGTTATTTTAAATATCTCTATCCAGAACTGGCTATGTCAAAAATGACATAGTTTGCCAAATTCGACAAGGTTTTGATAAAAAGCAAACGTCTGTTTTTTGTGCTAAACAAAAAAGGCCAAATGTGTTGTTTAAAGTGATTCTCGATAAGTTTTTTTTGAAACCTTATTAAAAAACGTAACTTATTGAAATTAAATAACTATTTATTTTTCGAGATATTCAAAAAATAGAATGTGTGTTTATTTTATGCATTAAAATTCTCTTCAAAACTATTGATTTATATCAACTTTTATTGGAGCGGTAATTGCTCTAACAGACGACGTAAGTCTAATTGAACGACAATTTCGGCACTGTTAGGTCACGAGCATTTCAGAGGTGTTCTCTTGTTCAAAAACTCTTGGTTAACCCAACCTTTAGTTAAAGAGTTGGCCGTTGTTTTAGTCATTAAACTTGTTGTTATTTTTGCCATTAAGTGGATGTTTTTTTCTGATCCGGTGGATGTTAAGTCTCAAGAGTTGGGGATTGAAAGTCACCTTGGAATAGATAAGTCCGAAAGTCAGCCTGAGTAAGTGTCTTTATTGGGGTAGTTATGATTGAAGAATCGGTTGTTAACTTATCGCGGCTACAATTTGCGATTACCGCGTTTTATCATTTTTTATTTGTGCCTTTAACTTTAGGCATGACCTTTATTCTTGCCATTATGGAATCGGTTTACGTTTTGACGGGCAAGCAGATCTATAAGGACATGGTTAAATTCTGGGGAAAACTGTTCGGAATTAATTTTGCGTTAGGTGTTACTACAGGCTTAACCATGGAATTCCAGTTTGGTACCAACTGGGCTTATTACTCACATTACGTCGGTGATATTTTTGGAGCGCCACTGGCCATTGAGGGGCTGATGGCGTTTTTCTTAGAATCTACCTTTATTGGTTTATTCTTTTTCGGCTGGGACCGGCTCACTAAAGTTCAGCATCTTATTGTGACTTGGCTGGTAGCCTTGGGCTCTAATTTATCGGCACTTTGGATTTTGATTGCAAACGGTTGGATGCAAAATCCGGTGGGCGCAGAGTTTAATTACGAAACCATGCGCATGGAAATGGTGAGCTTCAGCGAAATTATTCTAAATCCTGTTGCGCAAGTTAAGTTCGTGCATACCGTATCTGCGGGTTATGTAACTGGAGCCATGTTTGTATTGGCAATTTCTGCCTACTACATGCTTAAAAAACGCGACTTACCGTTCGCCCGCCGGTCGTTTGCTATTGCATCCAGTTTTGGATTAGCGTCGATTTTTGTCGGTAATTTTGTTGGGCGACGAGTCGGGCTACGAGCTTGGCGACGTACAAAAAACCAAATTAGCGGCCATTGAGGCTGAGTGGGAGACCCATGAACCACCCGCGGCTTTCACGTTAATTGGTTTTCCTAACGAAGAAACGCAAACAACCGATGCCGCCCTTCAAATCCCTTATTTATTGGGATTAATTGCCACACGTTCGATAACCGAAGAAGTCACTGGTATTAAAGATCTGATTGTTGAACACGAAGATCGAATTCGTTCGGGTATTGGTGCCTACGGATTGCTTGAACAACTTCGTGCTGGCGATGAGAGCGAAGAAACCAAAGCCGCTTTTGAAGACGTAAAAGACGATCTTGGTTATGGATTGCTGTTAAAACGCATCCGTGATGACATCGAGAATGCGACTGACGAAGAAATTAAAGCTGCCGCAAAATCTACCATTCCAGCAGTTGCTCCCATGTTCTGGACCTTCCGAATCATGGTGGGTTTAGGCGTATTAATGCTGACCTTAATTGGCCTATCGTTCTATTTTGCCACTCGACACACTGCAGAAAAACAAACCTGGTTGTTAAAAGCCTTGTTGATTTGTTTACCTGCGCCTTGGATTGCTTGTGAGATGGGTTGGTTTGTGGCTGAGTTTGGTCGTCAACCATGGTCAATTGGTGAGGTGTTGCCAACAGCCTTGTCGGCTTCGACTCGATCAGAGGCAGATATTTGGATGAGTCTCACCGGATTTATCGTGTTTTATTCTGGGCTGCT
This sequence comes from uncultured Alteromonadales bacterium, assembly GCA_937864365.1. GTDB lineage: Bacteria > Pseudomonadota > Gammaproteobacteria > Pseudomonadales > Cellvibrionaceae > Sessilibacter. The sequence continues at coordinate 3,672 of CALMJT010000218.1, forward strand.
CGTGGTAGAAATGTATTTGATGTTCAAGTTCGCAAGACTTGGCCCAAGTGCGCTACACACCGGACGTTACCATCACGAAATTGAATCCCACGAAGGTGGTGCACCACTAACTAACGCGGGCGCACATTAAGGAGTAAGCCATGTTTGATTATGAGTTATTAAAAATAATTTGGTGGCTGTTGGTGGGTGTTTTATTGATTGGTTTTGCGGTTACCGACGGTTTTGATATGGGCGTTTTAAGCCTGCTAAAAATTGTTGGTAAAACCGATAACGAACGCCGAGTCATGCTAAATACCGTTGGCCCGCACTGGGACGGTAACCAAGTTTGGTTTATTACCGCCGGTGGTGCAATTTTCGCTGCCTGGCCAATTGTTTATGCCGTTGCCTTTAGTGGACTTTATTGGGCGTTATTGTTGGTCTTATTCGCGCTCTTTTTCCGTCCAGTAGGATTTGAGTATCGATCAAAAATTGAAACGGCTCGCTGGCGAAACAATTGGGACTGGTTATTAACCGCAGGTAGTGCAATTCCAGCGTTAGTGTTTGGTGTTGCCTTTGGTAATTTATTTTTAGGATTACCGTTTACCATTGATGCCGATTTACGCTCTTATTACGAAGGTTCTTTTTGGCAGTTATTAAGTCCTTTCGCTATTTTATGCGGATTGGTCAGCGTTATTATGTTAGCAATGCACGGCGCTGTATTTTTGCAAATGCGAACCGAAGACGATGTTTATTTGCGTTCTCGATCGGTAGCGCAAATTACCGCTCTTGCTACATTTGTGTTGTTTATATTGGCGGGTATCTGGGTTTACTTTATGCCCGGTATGGATATCGTCGATATTAAAACGACCGCCGGTGTGGTAACGCCTTTGCAGAAAACCGTGGTTGAGGTCGAGTCTGGATGGTTTGCTAATTACGGTAAATATCCGCTGTTTATGCTTGCGCCTGTAATCGCTCTAGTTTCTTTATTAGCGACTGCATTTTTATCAAAACTGAATAAACCGGGCTTTGCCTTTACGTTTAGCTCTATTGCTATTGCTGGAATTATCTTAACCGCTGCGTTTAGTCTCTTTCCGTTTATTATGCCTTCAAGCATTAATCCGTCGGTAAGTTTGACTATGTGGGATGTTGTCTCAAGCCAAAAAACGCTCAACATTATGCTTTGGGTGGCCATTATTTTTGTGCCAATTGTGTTGAGTTACACCTTGTGGGGTTACTACAAAATGTGGGGTCGTGTTTCAACCAAGTTTGTTGAAGACAACAAATTTGGTACCTACTAGCTTTGAGTACAACTTTTTTGGGTAAGAATTTTCTGGTTAATGGGTTGATGAATTAACCAGAATACAAACATACACCAATACACAACATTAAGTTTTCGAAATGAGTGCCACTCACTTGGTTGAAAACTTAAATAACTGCAAGAAAACAGGTAAATATTATGTGGTATTTTGCTTGGATTTTAGGTGTTCTGTTGGCTTGTTCCTTTGGCATTATCAATGCCCTCTGGTTGGAAGTTAACGAAAACTTAGATCGCGACTCTGATGTAAAAAATTAGGTTTAACGTATGAGCGAATCCGACAGCGGTTTAAAAATCGATAACCAAACCGTTAATAACCAAGGTACTGATAACCAAGAAATTGGTCATCAGTCATACGTTATACGATTTTTTTATGGCGGATTTGCTCGGTTGGTATCGTTTGTATTGGCGATATTATTAGCTGGGGTAGCAATGATTGTTCCCCAGCTTATTGCCGAAGAAGCCCACGAAGTTAATCACAGTTTACTGATGTTAAGTATGCTCGGTATTTCCGGCGGTTTTATTCATGGAGTGGGGTTTGTTCCAAGACACTGGTTTTGGTGGGCTCTGTTCAGCCCATTTGTGGCATGGCCTATCTTGTTTTTATCCATCTATTGGTGGTTCTAACTAGCACTGCATTACCGGTTAAGGTTTTCATAATTTAATGAGACTTACCAAATATCTAATCATATGCTGGAACCTTGATTAACGCTTTTGTGATTTAATCCAAGGGCATAATTCGCAATGCTGTGTACTATTTTTTTTAGTTTCAATCACTTACGGTTTTTGAGATAGTCGGCAATTCTTTTTTACTGCTGAAAATTCGGTGCTAATCAGAGTTTTCTATTGCTAAGATTTCTGGATTAATTTCCTGCTGTTACGCGCAAACTTCGTTTAATAATCTCTCTAAAGGAAACTCTGATTAACCTAGAGTTTCTCGCGACACAAGGATGTGTCGCCAATTTCAAGAACTGTAAGTGATTGAAATTGTGAAGAAATTGGAAATCACATTTTCAATTTCTGCCCTCTGATTAAATCAAGGATGAGTTAATCAGAGGTTCCTAAAGTAACTATTTAACGAATCTTCCTCCCTTGTTTCATATCGTTTCGCAAATATTAACAATTTGTGTTTTAAGTTCGTGGTCAACCTACAAATATCTACTAGACTGATTTAAGTATTGGGATACTTTTGCGTGGCTTGGTTAAATATGAGATTAAAGATTGAGTCGAATATCCCTATTTACCGTATTAAATTTCGACGATGATTTTACATAACCTATGACCGTATCAGTCATTATCTGTGACGACTCTAACATGGCGAGAAAACAGCTGGCGCGCTGCTTGCCAAAAGAATGGGAGGTGTCGATCGACTTTGCTGAAAATGGCTTACAAGCTCTTGATTTAATGCACGACGGCTTGGGTGACATTCTATTTTTAGATTTAACCATGCCGGAGCTCGACGGTTTTGGAACCCTCGCCGAAATTAAAAAGCAATGTATCACCGTCGATGTGATAGTGGTGTCTGGCGATATTCAAGACGAGGCCAGACGACGGGTTATGGAGCTAGGAGCATTGGATTTTATCCGTAAGCCGTCTACTCCTGATCAAATTGAGAAAGTACTGTTAGACCATAAGCTCTATAAGTTGGCGCCAAAAGCTGCTCTTAATGTTTCTAAAAATCCGGAAGAGTCAAAATCATCTACCGTTAAAACCGCCAAAAAAGACAGTTTAAGTCTTGCCGATCAAGCAGAAATTTTCGACTGCTATCAAGAAATTACCAACGTAGCCATGGGCCGGGCCGGAGATTTATTAGCACGATTAACCGGCGAGTTTGTAAGTCTACCCATTCCTAAAGTTGCTATGCTTGAGGCCAGTGAGTTATTGATGGCACTTGCCTTTGCCGATGATGATTCTGTGTCGGCTGTGTGTCAGGGGTTTATTAGTCGAGGTATTGCCGGTGAAGCATTACTGTTATTCAGCGACAGTTCTTTCGCTAATATGGCCGAATTAATGAAGCAACCCGGTGAATCAGAATCGGTACAAATTGAAGTCTTAACCGATTTATCTGGCGCATTATTAGGCGCTATTCTAAATGGATTAGGTGAGCAATTAGATTTGTCGTTCAGTCAGGGTTATCCAACCGTTTTAGGACGTCACTCCAGCATTAGTAATTTAATTTCAGCAAATACCGGAAAGTGGACAAAAACACTCACCATTGAAGTTACTTACGTTATCGAAAGTCACGACATTATTTGCGATGTATTGCTGCTGTTTACCGCGGAATCGATGGCGTCTATCAACTCACGTTTATCTTACGTTTTAAGCGACGAATAAATATTACCGATGAAACAAGATAAAAATATGCCTGAAGGCATGGAAAATTGGCACTGGATGATGTACATCCTCCAGACCATCGATGTAGGCCTTGTGGTGGTTGATAAAGATTACCGAATTTGCGTTTGGAATAGCTTTATGGAAAATCACAGTGGCAAGCTCGCTCAAGATGTTAGTAATCGTCCGCTATTTGATATTTTTCCAGAAATACAAAAAGATTGGTTTCAACACAAAATTGATTCAGTGTTTTTGTTGGATAACCGTGCCTACACCATTTGGGAGGAGCGACCTTACGTTTTTAAATTTAAAAATTATCGTCCTATCACCAGTACCGCCGATTTTATGTATCAATACACAACGCTACTGCCCTTAAAATCGGTATCCGGCGAAACTTCTCATGTTGCTATTGTTGTTTACGATGTAACCGATATTGCTGTAAACCGAATGGCTTTAAAAAAGGCCAATAAAACCCTCGAAGAAATTAGCATCACCGATCAAATGACTAGGTTATACAATCGATCTCATTGGGAAAATTGTCTTCTGCAAGAATTCAAAAGACATGCTCGCCACAATGAAATGGCTAGCTTGATAATGTTTGATATAGATCATTTTAAAAAAGTGAACGATACCTACGGTCATCATCCCGGTGATGTTGTCATTAAATCGGTGGCGCAGGAATTGTTAAACAGTAAACGTGATATCGATGTGGCTGGTCGTTACGGTGGTGAAGAGTTTGGGGTAATTCTTGTCGGTGTCGATGCAGAAAAAGCGTATTATTTCGCTGAGCGATTACGAAAAAATATTTCAGAACTTTTAATCGAAGTTGATGATCATAAAATTCGATTCACTATTAGTCTCGGAATCGCAGAAATATCCTCTCAACAAGAATGTCACACGGATTGGATTAAATGCGCAGATGCAGCACTTTATGCGTCAAAACGAGGTGGTAGAAATCGTACGACAATTTTTGTGGAAGGTATGGAGTCTTGATGGATTTGAAAAAAAATAAATATTATTTTGGTCTGAGTGGTTACTTATCTATAATTAAATAATCCTTTCTGTCTTTTTTTAAAGATATTTTTTTATAAAGAATATCTTCTTCCTTTTTGTGTAATCCTTAATTATTAAATGTCTAATTTTTTAATCGTGTTAATGTTGGCTTTTTTATAATTTAAAAGTCTGTTACATGATGATTTTTAAACACTTAATATTCGAGTTTGTGAATTAGTCCGCGATTTAATTTATTCGAAAAACATTTTTCAATTTTTGCTTGGTACTATCATTAGTAACTTCTAATGAGGCGGGATGAAAAATGAAAAAAACCTTGGGTGTAAGTTTTGTATTGCTGTGTTCTGGAGTTTCTTCAATAGCAACGGCGCAAGTTGCCTATACAGAAGAGACACGAATAAATAGTGGTGGTGGTGAGCTTTCAGGGTTCTTGGGTAGAAATAATGAGGCAACAGGAGACGCTGCAATAGGCGATATTAACCTTGACGGTTATCTCGATATATTTGATGCTAACTCTACGTTATTTGACGCTCCTAACCCGAGTATTCGCTTTAATAATAGCGACGGTAGTGGTTTTACTGAGCAGTTTCTTAATGAAGGTGCGAGCCTCAGTACCTTTGATGCTGATTTAGCCGATTTAAATAATGACGGATATGTCGATTTAATTCGAGCAGAGTTCGACGGTGACATTCGTCAGGTATCGGTTTACTTAAATCTAAGGCAAGCACCGTGGTTTTCGTTATCAAGCCCGAGTTATCAACTAGAAACAACATTTTGTCCCATTGATATTGATGTTGTTGATGTCAATAAAGATGGTTTTTTGGACTTTGCTATCGGTCAAACCGTTTTGGGTTTTTGTTTTGACAGTGGCACTGGCCGCGCCAATGTGTTGTTAAATAATGGCGATGGTACCTTCAATACTAGCATTCCTGAAATTGTTGCCTATCATGGCGTTTCATCTCACGATGTATTTTTTATTGATGCCAATAATGATGGACATCAAGATTTATTTGTCGTGAATGAAAATGGTCCATCAAAGCTGTATCTTAATTCTAGCGAAAGTCTTCCAGCATTTACCGAAGTAAAAAGTACTTCTTTTAGCGCTGGTTTTTCGGGCGAAGCTGAAGATTTCAACGACGACGGCTTAATGGATATTGTTATCGGTGCCGACGGTGTGACCAACGTTTATATTAATAATCCACAAGCGCTTGGTAATTTTGTGCAGGTGGCAAGCCTACCAAACAGATTCAGTTCTAATGCTTATGATGTTGAATTAGAAGATTTCGATTCGGATGGTGATGTTGATATTGCGACTATTTCAAATAGTTTTGGCAGTCCAACGCTTTGGTTAAATGATGGTGAAAGTTTACCGCTTTTCACTCAACAATTGATAGATCCAGACCGTGATGCCTTTGAACTCAATACTATAGATGCTATTGATTTTGATGTTGATGGTGACTTAGATATTTATGTTGCTGGGGGTACTTTCACTCTCAGTCAAGGTTGTTTTGGTTGTGTTTCTAACCAGTTTTATTCTGCAATAACTTTGCCTAACGATTTTTATACCAATTTTGAAAATGGAATTGGCGTTTGGACGCAATTGCAAGATGACACCATTGATTGGCGACCACGAACAGCACAGACGTCTTCTGGAAATACCGGTCCATTTCGTGCCGCCACTGGCAGAACCTATTATTATTTTGAAACCTCAAGCGGCTCTGCTAATTCTGCGGGTAATACTGCAATTTTAGAATCGCCCGTATTAACTGCGGCTCCAAATCGATATGTGGTTTTTGATTATCATGCCTATGGTGCTGATATTGGCAGTTTACACGTTGATGTTTTGGCCAACGGTACTTTATTTGAAAGTGTATGGTCGGTTTCTGGTCAACAACAATTAGATGAAACCAATCCTTGGCTTACCGCACGTGTGAACTTGTCGGAATTCATTGGTGATATTCAGGTGCGCATACGTGCAGAAGCCGCTGGTGGTTTTTTGGGTGACATAGCCATTGATAACCTTTCTGTTTTAAATGTACCACCTAATATTCCTTCTGTAACAACCATCAATGTTCTTTTTGACGATGTCGGTCTAGGTGATTTTATCGGTTTGGGTGATTTAGTTGCTGTAATAGATGGGCAGAGTGAATTCATTTGTACCTTAGCCGATAATCCAGGCGGATGTATAGGCAGTGTTGTTGTTCCTGTAGGTACGCCATTTGATTTAGTGGTAGAAGTTCCAGAGGAAGCAATTCCTTTTATTTCCAGTTTTTGGGATGGCTGTGATTCAACAGAAGGTGGCTTTATTTGTAACGTAACAGCCAACGGTTTGATTTTAAATTTAACGTATTTTCAGTTTTAAACTTTAAACACCTTTGATTAACTCATTTATGAATGTATCAAAATTCAGTAATTCAAAAATGAGATACTAATAAAAGTATCAAAATTATTTGAGTAATTTTTAAGAGTTTTAAATTTCAAACCTCCAATTTAATTTTATCGTTAATTGGAGGTTTTTTTATCCTTCTTCGATTTAACCAGCGATGGCATTTTGGAGATAAAAAATGCTGTCTTGCAATTGCCGATACTGCTGGCAGTAAATATTGTTGATTGATCCTTCTTTAAATATATCTCCTATAATTTTTCTTTCATATAAGCGTAACAACTAAGTCATTGTGGCGTAACCTCATTTTTGTACTCTCTGGCGCAGAATTACTCGTGCTGTTTAATTCAAAAAAAATAATTAGCAAATAGCAGTTGATCGTGATTTGCAGATACCTTATCCAGATAGGAGAACAGAATGTTTGAGAGGAACAAGCTTTCTAGCTTTATCCGCAAAGCTTTGCTGGTTGGTCTTCCGGCTCTTGTGTTGGCGGCCTGTGATGGCGACGACGGACGTGATGGTGCTAACGGCACCAATGGCCAAGACGGAGCCAATGCTGCAGTTGCGGTGCAAGGTTTTGTGCAAGATGGCCCGGTAGCGGGCGGTAGCATTTATGTTTTTAATCGCGCCAACATTGAAGCTGCACTAGCCGCTGCCGATGCCGCCGAAATTGCCGGCACCTCTCGTGCCGCTGCGCTTGCCGCTGCAAGCCCAATTGCTACCCTAGAGAATCGCAATCTTGCCGATGGTGAAAATTTCTTGTTAAACCTATCGGCAGAAAATGCAGGCCAAGCCGTATTTTTAGTCTTCGACAACGAAGGCGCTATTGATACGACCTTCAATGATTTGCCGATCAACATGGAATCTATTGCCATTGTTGCCGAGTCTGGTCAGACCCAACAGATCAACGTCAACCCATTTAGCTCTGCCATTACGCAATTGGTCATCGCGCAAACCACCTCTGATGCCACGGTTGCTGATATCGAAGTGGCGTTGAACTCATCGATTCAAAACGTGGTTGATGCTACCGATGGCGATCTGCCAGAAGGTTCTAACCCAATCACCGGTTTAGATTCCGATCTGCTTGCTCAAGCTTCTACTGAACTTGGTGAATTTGTTCGTGTCGGCGCATCAGTGGTAACTGGTGCTAGCGACACGGCGGTGAATTTTTCTCGCGAAGAAATTTTATTGGCGTATGCGCTAGACGCAGCCGATGGCGTTATCGATGCCGCAATTCCATCCATTATTTCTGTGGTGCCAACGTTCTCTGGTGGAACTAACGCATCAGATATTCTTAACGCATTTCCTGCTATTACTTTGGCCGCGGATAACGTCGTTACACCAGCCGGACAAGCCACTGCCTCGCGCAGTCCACTGCATTCGGCCGCGCAACATTTAGAGTTGGCCGCGGGCTTACAAGCCGAATTTTTAACGCGTAATGTCGCGCACAATGCCGATCAGTTCGCGTTGTTCCCGGCAGAAAATCCTACCCATCAAATTTGGTGTATTGAGGGCAATGTTGAGGTTCTGGATACCGCGACTGGCCAACGTAATCCAGCGGTTCAGCGTGTCTCTTTAAGTGACGGTAGCGTTGAAACAATCTTAAGCGGTATGGATCGCTGCGACGGTATTCGCGCCACACCTTGGGGTACCGTGATTGCCACAGAAGAAACCGTTGATGGCTCTGTGTACGAAATTTTAAATCCGCTTTCTACCAGCAACATAATCATTGCTAATCGTGGTGGCGCCGGTGAAGCTGCAACTATTATCGACGCTTTGGGTGCAGATGCTTCTGGCGTGGTTGCTAAGCGCACGGCAATGCCAACCATGGCTTGGGAAGGTTTGTTCGTACTTGAAAACGGTGTGGTGGTTGGCGGCGATGAACTGCGTCCGGGCAGTTATGAATTAGAGTTGAATAACGGCGCTACTGCGGTAAGTTTTGGTAGCGATACCGACGGCGGCGCGATTTTCAAATTTATTCCAACCAATCTTTCTGATGGTACTGAAATTACCGATCTTGCTAACTCGCCGCTGGTTTCCGGCAGTAGCTTCGCGTTGCAAGTGCAATGTACCGGCGGTGTGCAGTTCGGCCAAGGGTGCGAAATTGGCGATGCGCTTTGGGTTCCGGTTTCTGCGGTTAATGCCCGAGAAGACGCGAACCTTGCCGGTGCGACGGGTTATTATCGTCCAGAAGATTTGCATTTAGACCCTGATTTTTCCAATCCAGAAAATGCCGATGAAGTGCGCTTCTGTTTTGCTAACACCGGCAATCGCGGTGCAGACAACTTCGGTGAAGTGATTTGTGGTACTGATGCAAATCCGGCTGACTCCGGCCGTAACGTGACTTTGGTGCGTTTTGTTGAAGGCGACAGCGAACTTAATGCGCCCGATAACCTAGCATTCCAACCGGGCACTGGCATTTTGTATGTAATTGAAGACAACCAACACGGCGATGTTTGGGCCTGTTTGCCGGACGGTGACGACCAAGGTTTAACCTCAGACGGTTGTGTTCGTGTTCTGTCGTTAAATGATACCTCTGCCGAACCAACCGGTTTTGGTTTTAATGCCGACGGTACCGAAGCTTGGGTGTCTATCCAGCATTCTTCCGATAACGCTTTCCCACTGGTGAATAACTATCGCACCGACGATATTGTTCGCATTACCGGTTTTAGCGCACCAACTGCAATTGCAGCTGACATTACCAGTCTGGCGGAGCAAAACTCTCAAGCGCTATTTGGGTTTGGTACACCAATTACAGCATCAAACGCTAACACAGTTGATCGCCAAGCCGATATCACAACCGCACTTAACGGTGCTGATCTGAGCAACGGTTTTGGTAACGGTGAAGATGCCTCTGCTTATGTCTCTTTAGCAGGTGGATTGTCGGCGACCTTCTTAACGCGCACCGCCTCAGAATGGTGGGATCAGCACGATCTTTATCCGTTAAATAATCCAACCCATTTAATTGGTTGTATCGAAGAGTCACGCGGTATTGTTGATGATGGCACCGCCAATAAATACAAACCGAGCGTACAGCGCGTTAATCTAACCACTGGTGTTGTTGAAACCATTGCACGTGGTATGGATCGCTGCGACGGTATTCGTACCACACCTTGGGGCACCGTGCTTGCTACCGAAGAAAGTGCCGATGGCGCGGCCTATGAAATTCTTGATCCATTAACCACCACCAACGTAGTCATTGTTGAACGTGGCGATGCAGGAATGGCGGCAACTATTGAACAGGGTGACGCTAACGGCGTACCTACCTCGGTAGAAGCAAGCAACCTAGTGGTTAAACGTACCGCAATGCCAACCATGGCCTGGGAAGGTCTCTTCGTACTCGACAGCGGTGTGGTTGTGGGTGGTGATGAGTTGCGTCCAGGTTCTTACGACCAATTCTTCTTAGCCGACGGCACCATTGCTGGCGAAGACGACGGTTCGGCATTGTTAGTTAATAGCGACACCGACGGTGGTGCGATCTTTAAGTTTGTACCAGCGACGCCACGTACACTCGATACGCAAATCACCAACCTAAACGACTCACCATTTGTTGCCGGTAGTACCTATGCAATGCAAGTAAGTTGTCAAAGCAGCCGTCAGCAAGCAGGCCAAGGTTGTGAAGTGGGTAACGCCTCTTGGATTGAAGTAGACGCTGCTAACGCACGCGTGCAAGCGAATGGTCGTGGTGCCACCGGCTACTACCGCCCAGAAGACATGCACCGTGATCCGATGTTCGTTGATGCAACTAACCCAGACGCAGTTCGCTTCTGCTGGACCAACACCGGTCGAACTGGTTCCGGTCAGGTGGGTGAGGTTATTTGTGGAATCGATTCGGCACCGTTAACAGCCAGTAGCGATTTGACAGTTTCGGTGAATCGTTTCGTTGAAGGCGACGAAGACTTCAATGCTCCGGATAACTTTGCTTTCCAACCTGTTACCGGCATAGCCTACGTTATCGAAGACGATAGCGACGGCGACGTTTGGGCGTGTTTACCGGATGGTGACGACCGCGATATAAAAACCGACGGCTGTGTACGCATGTTGTCGATTGCGGTTCAAGGCGCAGAGCCAACAGGCTTTAGCTTCTCACAAGACGGTACTCGCGCTTACCTATCACTGCAACACGCTAACGGTGAAGCATTGTTAGACGGTAACGACACCGACGACCTGTTGATCATCGAAGGCTTTAGTACCAACGTTGATTTCTCAGGCTTTGGTACCAACAACGAAGCAACGCTGCACAGCAATTCTGCGGCACTGTTCGGCTTCGAAGGGCCACTTGCCGAATCATCAACCGTTGGTGATTTGTAAGTGTGAACACAATTTTAATGAATTGCTAAACAAAAAAAAAGGGTCTCAATTGAGGCCCTTTTTATAAAAGAAACTCTGATTTAATCAGAGGACAGAAATTGAAAATGCGATTTCCAATTTCTTCACAA
>CALMJT010000219.1 GCA_937864365.1 uncultured Alteromonadales bacterium
GTCTACGCTTCGCAATCCGCGAAGGTGGCCGTACCGTTGGTGCCGGTGTTGTTGCTAAAATTATCGAGTAATAGTTACACCTCTCAATGATTCAAAAAGCCCGCATATGCGGGCTTTTTTGCTCTGATTATAAACCTTTTGTCAATTTACTCATGTTTCCGCTCTCGGTTTATGCATCGATCTTAATAACACTTCTCTGTTAAGCTTATCCACAATCTAATAAACGAAAGCTTCGATTAAAGGCGGTTTAAGAGTTGTGGTTATGTTGAAAAAGATTGTTAGAAAGCTTGCGTTTAAAACCGGAAAACTCCGTTCTTGGTATTTAAAGCTCTGTAAACCCGATAGCTTAGAGTACGCTGAGTTTCTTAAAAAATGGGGTGGTTTTTATCATATTGGTGAAAATTGCTCGATTCCTACCTATGCCAATATTTCTGACCCTGCCTATGTGAGTATGGGGAATAATGTGCGTTTATCGAATTGTTGTGTATTCGGTCACGATGGTTCGGTCAATATGATTAATCGCGCTTTTGGTTTAAAGCTTGATAAAGTGGGTAAGGTTGAGTTTAAAGATAATGTGTTTGTCGGTCACGGTGCTATTATTTTACCGGGGGTTACCATTGGGCCAAATGCGATTATTGCTGCCGGTGCAGTGGTTTCCAGAGATGTTCCGCCCGATACGATAGTCGCTGGCTCGCCTGCAAAATCTGTTGCTAAACTTTCTGACTATGTAGAGAAATTAAAAGAGAAAAATTCCGAATACCCTTGGCATTATTTAATTGAACAGCGTCAGTCGGATTTTGATCCGGAGATGGAAAAAGAGCTTGTTAAACTTAGAGTAAAATATTTTTACTCTGGCAGGTAATGCTAAATCTTTAAGTAAAGAGCGATAAATAAAGAGTTTTAATTAAAGGAAACTCTGATTAACCCAGAGTTTCCAGCGGTACATGGATGTGTTCCGTCTGATTAAATCATGGATGAGTTAATCAAGGATTCCTAAAGCATTTCTCCAATTTAATCGAAAGGATATCGATGAAATCATTTCTAAATTTTTGGCTAAAACCTCGATATTTGCCTTTGCCTTCCTTCGCGACAATGTTGTTGTCGCTTATCGTACTTACAGTAATTTGTTTTTTTATCGGCAAAAATCTCGCAATATTTTTAAGTCCTAATGATTTAAAAGACGCGCGTATAGCCGTTGTCGAAGGTTGGCTCCAGCCTGCCATGCTGAGCAAGGTTACCGCTGATATTAAGCGAAAAAATTATGAGCTAATTGTCACTACCGGAGGTGGCATAGAGGAAAGCTTTTATAATATCGATGAAATGTCATTTGCCGAGCGTACTAAGCAGTATTTGATTGCATCCGGAATTGACGCGAAACATGTTGTAGCGCTGCCAGCACCTTATGCGAAGGTTGATCGTACTTATTATTCAGCGGTTTTAGTGCGAGACTGGCTAGTTAGAAATAATTACGATTTTTCCGCAGTTAATGTGTATTCTGGCTACGCTCATGGATATCGAACACGGTATTTATATCAAACAGCATTTAAATACGCATCAAATCATACAGAAAAAAATACACAGTTTGGCGTCTATTCGGCACTTGGTGTGCAAAGTAAATTAGAGGGCTGGTGGCAGGAAAGCCAATCGGCGAAGATCGTTGTAGGAGAGTTAGCAGGTTTATTAAAAGCGTGGTTATGGTTTGATCCTGAAAAAATAGAAAATAATAAGTGCTTTGAGTTTAATTATTATCGTCACATAAATTCAGATTTTTATAGTAATTCTAACTTGCCAGCTGGTTAGAAAGTTGAGTGTGAATTCGTTCTCTGTTTAACCAAAATGGACTGTTTAACCAGCGCTGTTCGCTACGATATAAGTTCTTACGTAGTTCTATAAAGTTATCAAATGCAACATTCAACGTTGATTCGTAGTGAGAGAAATCGCTGGTTTCGCCGTTAATATTTTTAGCGATTGTCTTCGCTGCTAAACTGCCCGACAACAAACCTTTCATGATACCTTGCGATGTAATGGTGTCGAAGGTCATCGCCGCGTCGCCAATCGCAAGCCAATTATTGCCCGATATTTTCGCGAGTTTAAAAGACGGTGTGGCGTAAGCTTGTAAAGATTTTAAATCGAACTCAAAGAGTTTTAATTGCTGTGATAAATGTTTGGTTTGATTGAGTTGTTTTATCCAGGTATCTGGGTTTTTAAAGTCGGACAGCTTGAGTGTTTCTGCATCGGTTGTCACTGAAGCGATTATTGAGTTATCTGGTAATTTAGCAGCATACCACCAACCTTGAGGTTGCGATTCTAAGAGTGTTAACTGTGAAAATTGACTATTGTTAATGGGTTGAAATCTTCCGGCGATGGTAACTAATCGATCAACATAGTGGGATTTAATGTTGAAGGTTTTGGCTAAGAGTGACCTTTTACCGGAAGCATCAATTGCATAGCGAGTGTTAATCGTCTTTAACTCACCATTTGTGTTTTTGTATTTAATAACAAGGTAATTTTTATCTTGATAAGCATTGATAAATTGGCTGTCAAGTAAGCACCGAGCGCCTATTTTTTGGGCTTCATTTAACATAAAAGAGTCAAAACGATTTCTATCTAGATGCCAGCCTGTGCCAGAGATGTTAAAAAAGCCATCGTTAAACCCTAGCTGATCACTTCCCCAAGCAGAGCAGTTACCCAAACAGGGTGAGTGATGTTCTTGTAAAAAGTTATTTAAAATTCCCAGCTTTTCAAACACTATTTTAGCTTCAGCCGGTAAGCTTTCTCCCATGCGAATCGTGCCGTAGTTTGTCGATTCTAAGAGTAAAACGTTTTCAACACCCAGCTGTTTTAACTTTATTGCAGCGCTAGTACCTGCCGGTCCGCCGCCAATAATAACAACATCTAATGTTTTATTTTTCATAATAAATAATTTAATGGTGTGCGGTGTTTTAATGTAGGTGCTGTAATTACAGCACCTAAAAAGTTGATCAATTAAAAGCAAAGAGAAAAAATCAATCTTTATCGCTAATAACTTGTACTTGATCAGTGAGTTGCTGCGGCCAAGTTGCGACCTTATTACCGGAGTTATCCAATTGGCTCGCAACTTCTAAGAAAATATCTTTCGGTTTGTCAGATTCATAACCGTTGATATTTTTAGATTGCACAACGGTACCTATTTCTGGCCATTTGCGCACAATATTAACTCTTTCTTGATAACGACCAACGCTTTGTACCGGAGAAATTGATCCATCGGGACCGGCAATGGCTTGTGTGCCTTCACCTCTAACGGAATAACGTTGATTAATGCGTGCTAAGTTGTAGCCATTATTTTTGAAGTCGTCGTAATTATAAATAGATACCGGACGCTGTGCGGGCCACGACCAAAATGTGGTGATATTGATGTTAGTCAGCATATCGTCTTCGGTTAAGGTATCGTAATTACTGCCGGGATTGGGTGAGGGTAAATGTGTTGCGCATGAGTTGTAATCGGTATGCCAAGGTAGCGACATAAATTTACAGAGATCGCCGGGTTCCACATTGTGATGGTTTGAATTTAGGGGTACATAACCAATGTTTAAAAATGGATTTGTTTTACTGGCTTGGTTGTAATTTAAGGGTGTGTAATTAATTCGAAATGGGCCTATATCCGCCTGAGTCCAGTTGGTGTTATACAGATTCACGTCTCGAACAATAAATGTTAAATCGATTCCGGGACTGAATCGGCCCCCTAAACAATTGGCAAGAACATTTTTATCGATTTGCTCTCCAGCTGTTAAGGGTTTTTCTGCGTTGGCGCTGTAATTTTTATTAAACCATTGGTTTATAAAAAAGAACTGCGTACGTGTTAGTGTTAAAAAAGAGGCTCCTGTATCGCCTAATGCCAATGGCATTCTTGGTGCACCAATATCCAATTCATCGTCGCTGGCGTAGGGGCTTCTAATAAAGGTTTGTACCTGTAAATAATCCGATGGATTATCGTCTGCACTTACATTATTTAATCGGGCATGAGCACCGATTGCGGTTTGATTTAATGCGCCAATAAACTGTGATAAATGTGCGGCACTAAACAGCGGTAAAATATCGTCATCGAAGGATGGTTTGTAACTGGTGACAAAATTAGTTGGTGCCGATGCGTTTTCTGGGCCGTTGTAGATGTTGGTATCCAGTCCTAATTTTCTGATCCAAGTATCGTAAACTTCGTCCCATACGGTAATTACATTTCTAATTTGCGGCGCGTATGAAGGATCGGTCGATACTGCCCAAGCGGTATTTTCCAAAACAATTTCATCGCCATTTTCAAGCAAAATAATAGCTTGTACCGGACCATCGGCGGTGTCGTCAAACCAACCATCGTTGTCGATATCGTTGCCAAGTGGGTACGGTGTTTTGTCGTCTTTGAATAGTCCGCACGCGGCACCTTGTCCGCCGATGACGATTAAGCGACCTTGGCTGTCGGTTTCTAAGGCGCCCAATTGTGTAACGTCGGTGCCAGAGGGAATATTGAGTTTATTAAAATGCATATTGGGAAAAGAGACCGGATAATTGGGCAGCGCCACAATAGATCCTGCACAAGTACCGGACGCCGGTTGGTAGAACGATGGTGTTGTGCTTGCATCAAAATTTATGCGTGCACTGTCGGTACCTTTAATGGTTCTTGGACCAGCATCAACAACCAGTTCGGTAAGGCGTTTATTGTCTGATAGAACATTCAAGCATTCTTGAGCGGGAATTGTTGAAGGCCAAGTATTGCTGGATGTGTTATCTGGGCCTTCAGAAGGCTTCTGGCTGCCGAAATCGGGATTGCGCGGATAGGGCATGCCGCCATTGCCATAGGCGTTTAAACCGCTGGTTTCACCGGTGGGTTTACCTTGTTTGGTAGTTGGCCCCTGTTCTGGAATAATGCACCAGTTGGCCTTTTTATTGGCTAAATGCACCTGCCAGACAATGTCTTTTACCACGGAATTGTTCAGTGGGCTGCCAATAACAATTTCAGCAACTTCACCTTGATATGGATAAGATTGAGCGCTCTCGGGTGATAGATACTGATAAATTCGATAACGTTGAGCTTGTCTTTTTAAAGCACCGTTTGCATCGCGTAGGTCGGTGTCATTAATCAACGCATTGGTTGTGGGATTAATTGCGAGTCCGCCGGTTTGGCCGTTCACATCGGTTACGCCAGCTGCTGTCTCTGGCGATAATATATATTCGTCACTGTTACCAACCCGAGACATACCAATGGCTGGATGAATACGTAATACTGTGTTGGACATAATAGTCTCCTGATTTTTAAATCAAAGTGTCTGTATCGCCATGGATTAATCTTTGGTGGTTTTTGGTTGGTTCGCTATATAAGCTTCTTTAATTAAATGACTAACACTCAATCGACTTGCTTGCATGGGTTTAATGCGTGGATCTTCAGGCTGGAATTGTGTGGTGTTGTGACACGAAAAACAGTTATTTAGGCTCTGTACGTTCTGCGTGAAGGTTTCTATGGTCGCGTTTGATAATAACGGTGAACCTAGAATGTTTGTTTGCAAGGTACTGTTCAGCGGTAAAGGATTTTGATCTAAAAACTCTGAATTTGAAGTTTGCCAAATAGCGCCAACTTCAAAATAATTCTGAACCATGTCGGTGGCATGAGCCTGCTGCCAAACCGACGTATTTAATGTGTTAATCGCCGTAACATTATCGGAGGTTGATCCTGCTACTTCGCCAGAAGGATATTGTCGGCACACTTGAGTAATGGGCGATAAGATCTGGGTTTTTTCATTTAGCGTTAAGCTGTCTACCGAGTTTTGGTTGCAATCTTGTGGTGTGGTGTTGGCGGTATAAAAGGTGAAGTTTTGATTGCTAACAGCCGATTTGTAACCTTGGTTGACTTGATAATCTGGTGCGTTTTTAACATGTTCAAAGCTTGCCCAGACGGCTTCGGTGTGACCCTCAATCCAACCAACAACGTGCAAGCCTACCAACGCCACTGTTACTTTTTCTGTCCGGTTTGACGTTATTATTTTGCCATTTCTATTTTTTAATTTTTGTATGGTGGCGGGCTGAGTAAAAAATCCAGCAGTGTCTTCTCCAGGAGCAACAATTTTCCAGGCAGCTTTTAATTCTATGTCTCCTTCACGAAAAATATTAATTAATCGACTGTTATGATCGACGGCATTCGGATCAAGACTGTTAAGTTCTTCTGGAGAATTCCAATCTGAGGCAATAATTCTTGCTGTCATTTGCGGGTTGAAATGTTGAGAGAAATAAATCGCTCGACCATTGTGATCAACTAAAACTCCGCCGGTACCTGCTTGATTTATTTCATTTAAAGGTGTTTCAGTTTCAATGCCGGTAGACTTGGCAGTGCGAACCTTTAAATTCAAACCTGTGCTATTGCTAAGGTCATCGTTAAATACAGCTTCTTTTGTTGGGAAGTTAACAAATCTCAATAATCCATTTTCTTCTACTTCTGTTAACCATAAAAAAGCCTGCCAAGACCATAAGTGAAAGGCGCAATTGCTATTAAAATTACCTTGGGGGGAAGGTTCGGTCGTTTCTGTTACCGGAAACCAGGAGCTGGGTGCAAAGCAATCAGAGCCTTTAATGCTTTTTTGATTGGTATCGGATAGGCTGGGTGTGGAGAATAATGCACTGATTGCAATGCAAGTTATTGCACTGCTTCGTGATAAATTCATCTTGCTCTCCTGAGAGTATTGTTATTTACCTTGGTTGGTAATGTATTTATTCACTTTTATGGATGTTGTTTAAAATCTGGTTTTGGACGAAGCCTTGCAAGCGGCAACGTGTTTTTAATACAGTGTCTCTGAATCTCTAATTCAGCTGGCGATAATTCTCAGGCCTTAGAAATTAAAGAGGTAAGTTTATATTTTTCGAAAATTCAATATGCTGTTTTTATTGGGTTAGTGAGTACTGAATTTTTGAAGCTGTTTAATGAATTAATTTTCTGAAAAATACGTTGTAAATTTCAAATAGGATTTGGATCAGTAGTTATTGTTATTTTAGAAGTTATTGTTATTTTAGAGTACGGCGTGTTCTGAATTGTGTTTTCAGTATGGTAGTAATTTTGGTATTGGTAAATTACAGTTGATTACATTGCTAAAGGTAAGATTCGGCGAGCGAGCTTGGAAATTTTTCGAATTATTTTTCTACATAAAAACAGTTTTGCTTACTCTGGAAGTGAATAATTTTCTTGATAATAAGTCCTTTTTAAGACAACTTTGATGAAAGTATGAAGTGATAAAGTTGTTTTAGAGTTATTTTTAGAATTAAGTGTTTTCTCAATATTTATAAGTGATCTAGTAGCCTGATAGATTTAGTGGGTTGGTCTTTGAAGAATATTTTTCGCTAATCAGAGGTGCCAATAGTCTTTTGAGCTCGTAGGTTTTTGCGACGTTAAATGTTCTTAGTTATTTAAACTTTATAGGAACCTCTGATTAACTCATCCATGATTTAATCAGAGGGAAGAAATTGAAAATGTG
>CALMJT010000220.1 GCA_937864365.1 uncultured Alteromonadales bacterium
CGTGACCGATGGTGCCCACGTTTACGTGGGGTTTACTACGTTCAAATGTCGCCTTTGCCATTGCAAACTCTCCTAAACAGGGACGTGGGACAGATCATTTCAAGGTAACAACCTTGACACCTACCGCGTTAACGAGCCCCAAGTACAATTACTTAGATCTCAAATACAACCTCTACTAAATAGAGGCCAAAAAAATGGAGCTCAAGAGCAGACTTGAACTGCCGACCTCACCCTTACCAAGGGTGTGCTCTACCAACTGAGCTACTTGAGCGAAATAAACATGGAGCGGGCAGCGGGAATCGAACCCGCATCATCAGCTTGGAAGGCTGAGGTTCTACCATTGAACTATGCCCGCAAAAACAGGCTATAACTCAATACAGCAAACCACCTATTCTATAGCGAGGTTAGTGAGACTAATTACTCACCAGAGAAGCTTGAGTCACGCCCAGATACCTTGATGACAACACAATCAAGACATCAGAATTTTTCTCTTCAGACAAACATTGTCGAGAGTATGGTGCAGGGGGGTGGATTCGAACCACCGAAGCTTGCGCGTCAGATTTACAGTCTGATCCCTTTGGCCACTCGGGAACCCCTGCCCTAATTTTGAGGCGCGTATTTTCCACCTCAAATAATTTAATGTCAATCAAAACCACTAACTTTACTGTAAATATGGAGCTGGCGAGAGGAATTGAACCCCCGACCGGCTGATTACAAGTCAGCTGCTCTACCTACTGAGCTACGCCAGCTTTACGATTACAGGTAATTATTACTACCTGTGTCAGTGGAGGCGCGATTCTAGAGAAACTATTCGCGAGATGCAACATCTGGACAGAAATTTTGTTGATAAACAATGCCTTCTTGGTCACCAATTAAACTATTCCATCGCTCAGAACTGATTTTGGATGCATTTTGTGCGGATGCCACGACCCAATTTTGAGATATTTTTCTAACTTCCTCGTGGATTTTTACTTCGTAGCCTTTGGCTGCGAGCTCTTTTTGCTTAATCTCAGCGCCATTTTTTTCATTGAACAACCCTAATGAAATTCCATACTGCAGATTTCCGTTTGGAATTACATAGCTGTCTATCGATTTCGCCTGTAGCTCTTTCAACTTCCTGAAAGCGGCATCACTAGAGCCCAATGACGGTAAGTAAACCCAATACGAGGTCTTTCCTGGGACAAGAACTTCTCTGAGACTAGCACTCACATCCAGAGCGGCTAACTTTTCAACCAAAATATCTGCCCGTGCCAAATTTTTATAAGGGCCAATAAGAGAACATAAATCTGCATTCGTATTTTGAGGTTGAGATGTTTTTTGAATTTGACTCACAACAGGAGAGTTATCGTCATCATTTACCGTTGACAATTCATTAAGCAATTTCAGTCGAGGCAAATCACTGCCATGAACCTTACCTATAGGTGTAGTAGCCGTGGAATTGTTTTTATTTCCGTAGGCAGCTAAGACATTTAAAGAAAGAAAAACTGCATTGATAATCAATAGCAAAATAAAAATTGCTTTCATAGTCACTCCAGCTTGTCGTGAGCTGAATATTTACCGGTCGATTCTATTAAACTCCCCGACCATTAATCGCGGAGTTTTGCCACAAATAAAGCCCATCGAAAACCAGATTTTCTTTTTTCTCGGCGATATCGATATTGCTCTCTATTAAAGCTACATCACCACCCGTCAATAGTACCCGGGTTGGACTGTTTGGGCTTAGTTCAACTAATTGTGCTACTGATCGATGAATAATTCCCACGACTGCATTCAAAATCCCGCTACTAACGCAAGACGCCGTGTTTTTACCGGGATTTAAATTTTGCTGAGCAGTTAAGTTTGGTACTTTAACTTGCGCAGTATCAGCAAATAAGCTTTTCAACATCATTTGCATTCCGGGAATAATATATCCGCCTTCGTGTGCGCCGTTTGCGTTAATTAACTCTACGGTAATTGCACTACCTAGATCTACAACTACACAATTTTCTGCACGACAGTAATCCGCTGCAGCAATTGTTGCCAACCAGCGATCAATTCCCATTTGACTAACTTCAGTGTAGCTGTTTGTTACAACCTTATGGACCAGATCAAATGATTTACCTGTTACCGCGAAATCGATTTTTACGTCGGGAATGAAAGTCTGTAAGAAGGAAGTTAACCATAACTTATTGGCTGTGTTCGCGACACTGGCAATCACGATGCGAGATATATTTTTCAGATTATCGCTAAAACGTGCCTCTGCGATCTCTAGGTTATTCAAATTAAATGAAGCAGCAATAGCACCTTTCTTATCGCGCAACTGAAATTTCGCCCGAGTGTTTCCTTGATCAATGAGTAGTAGCATCTACAAGCCTCAAAGATAGCTCTCCACCATTATGCAAAGTAATCTGGCCTTGAGTCTCTAGAATTAACGCACCAGTCTCTGACACACCTCTATGAATACCGGAAACGGAAGATTGCCCACTTGTTATAGTTATTTCTTTGTTCTTTGAATAATTATGCGCATTCCATGCATCCTGATATTCTTCAAAACCCTTTTCTGAATAGGTAGACACTGCATCTACCAACGCCACAATTAATTGGCTCGCCAAGTCAGTACGATCAAGTGGATTACACCCGGACTCCAGAGCGATTTCTTTTAAATCCACCCAAGGTTGGCCAATTGCTTGATAATCTTGGTCTGACATGTCGACATTTAGCCCAACGCCAACCACCACATTACAATCACCCGATAAATCGCCGTCCAGCTCTATTAATATTCCGCCAAGCTTTCTTCCCCGCCAAATCAGATCATTAGGCCACTTAAGCTCAATATCACGAACAGCTAAATTATTCAAAATCTGCACAATAACAACGCCTACCGCCAAACTTAGACCTTCAAGGGCAGAAATACCCTCGGTGACTCTCCAACCCAACGACAAATAAATATTGCGACCAAATGGACTCTGCCAGGTACGTCCACGACGGCCCTTCCCAGAGGTTTGCATTTCGGCTATCACAATTTTTCCCGCAAACAGGCTAGAGGCTTTTTGGCTCCAAAGGTAAGAGTTGGTGGATTCGATAGAGCTCATCACTTCTACACTGGAAACCAACGGATGACGGTCTGCTAAAGATTTAAGTTTTTCTACGTCCAAACAAAATATTGGATGTTTAATTCGATAACCTACGCCCTTATTGGATTCGATATTACAGCCGAACCTCTCGAGTTTTTTCAATTGTTTCCAGACTGCAGCGCGACTAACTCCAAGAATAGATCCAATTTCTTCACCTGAGTGGTATTCCCCATCGCTCAAGAGATTAAGCACAGGAATTAAATGTTCTATCGTGTGATCACTAGACATTTTATAAACAACCTTCTGCAGACTCAGATGCGTAGATTCTTCGACACCGGTTTCCTAAACTTGTCAGAACCTCATATGGAATGGTATTCGCCATAGCTGCAACATCATCTATTGTTTGTTGATTATTTAAAATCGAAAGAAAATCGCCCACCCTAACTGGGAAATGAGGATATTGAATTTTCAGTGGCGTTAGATCGAAAGTACAATAATCCATGGAAACACGCCCCACCAAAGAAACAGCAACTCCTTGAATATACCCTTTCAATCTTCCCTGTAGATGTCTCCAGATACCATCTGCATAACCAATCCTGACCGTCGCCAATAACGACCCCTTAGCTACCGTTTCAGTCGCTCCATAACCCACCGGGACATCTTCTTCAAGCTCCCTCAACTGGATAATTGGTGCATTTAATTCGACTACCGGATTGATTAGCGGTGAATTTTCTGCCGCAAAGGTCTGAGAGCCATAAAGGGCTATACCCGGACGAACCATGTCCATACAGTATGATTTACCAAGAAAAACGCCTGAGGAACTGGATAAACTAATTTTCAAAGGATAATCCCGAGGAACTTCTTTAAGCAAAGAGCTAAAGGTACTTAACTGCTGGCGGTTCATAGGATTTTCAGGTTGGTCGGCGCAAGCAAGATGGCTTAAAAAATACCGTGGTTTAACCGCATACTTAGTTAATGCGGTTAATACCTGAGACGTAGACAACCCGAGTCGATTCATGCCCGTATCGATCATGACTGCGCACCTGTTTGAGCGAATGGAATCCACCCAATGATGCATCTGCTCAATCGAGTTCAAGACAGGAATGAAATTGTGATGGCTATATTCACCTACAAAATTCTTATGGTAACCATCAAAGACAAAAATATCCGAGCTTTTACGAAGCTCAGAACTTAATTCTATTGCTTCGTCTAAGGTTGCGACAAAAAAAGATCGACACCCATGCTTTTCTAGCTCCGAAGCAATAGGTATAGCCCCCAAGCCATAAGCGTCAGCTTTTACAACAGCGGATACTTCAGCGCCGTGAGAGATGCTTTGAATATAACGCCAATTTTTTGCGATGGCATTTAAATCGATATTAAGCAAAGGTTGATAAGAGTACAAAATCGGTCACACAACTCTTGAATTCGTATAAAAATCTAAAGGATAGTGCTCAGTTATTTCCATAAACCGCTCACCACCAACGCGAATACAGTAAATTCTATAAACACCCTTCGAAAAACCTTTGGGACGGAATTGTTCGGGAAGATCTTCAGAATATCCTAAATCAAATATTTCCCGATATTGCTCTTTATTCATTTTCCTCAACAGCCAACCAACTCCATGGCCGGAATTTTTTAATTCATCCAACAAATTATCAGGAACATAAGATAGGTTTAAATAGGAACTCGCATAGGTATATATCTGGCCGCTTTTCTTTCCGATTAAATTAATTTCTCGGTGAAGTAATGATTCCGCGTTGGGCGCCACTGTTAACGTACTCTCAGAGATTAACGAAACGTTTAGTGATTCGTTAAAAGCGGCCTCAATGGCTTTGGATACAGTGCCGTCAGTTGATAAAAATATCCTCAGCAACATTGGCAACTTAGAGAAGTGGAAATCTGAAAGGTGATCGGGCAGTTGCTCACAACCTCCACTGACAAAAATCGGGTTGGCCGCCAAATCAAAAAGGTATTTCATTGTTTACTCAAACTTAATTAATGCTTTGTAGAGTAATAGGTTATCAGCAAGCAGGAAATGGAAAAACAAGAAAACGAAATAAGAATAAATTTAAGCTCAACTATAAAGGTAGATGTTAAAAGCTAAAGGGGATTGAAAGCATTGATCCCAATGAACAAAGCTTCAATGCGTGGAATAGACATAAAAAAAGGGCCATCCTTTAGGATGGCCCTTTTAGAGTTAAGAGCTTGACGA
>CALMJT010000221.1 GCA_937864365.1 uncultured Alteromonadales bacterium
TAAACCGTTAAACCCGCACATTGAAGCGGCTCAAAAATTAATTCAATTATTGAAATTATAAGAATCTAACGTTGAATGATTTTTAATTCAAAATATTCGGCCGATTAAAGAACTTTTATATCAACAGTTAAAAGAAAAATCGATAAGCGTTTTTAGAAACAGACTTTCAAAATAACAAAAGTTCTAGTCTCGAAATCGACTGCTTTTGCTGATGTCTTTATTGGGGTATTGAGCAGGATTGTAGTGCGAGTAATTCAACAAATAATTTTTTGTACGATGAAGGCTACGATACAACTTTAACAAACGATGACCCATCCACAAAAAAATTCCGGGCATCACCTTACCTTCTGTTTTAATAATACTTGAAGATTCATGTCGTTCGTGGATAACGTGTGGTTCAACGGTATAAGCATTCAAACCGTATAGAAAAAAACTGTCGTAGAATTTATCGATCGGCATAGAAATCACAGAAGCGTACTTTAACACCCGCCCCATTCCCACTCGATTTAACACATAACCCTGAGTACCCAAAGATCCTCGTAGCGGCCGAGTTAATGAATACTTATCAGTCAGCGCAGAAATCCATTTACGCTTGCGACGTTTTAAGGCCATCAGTCGCACAAAATGAGCACTGTCATCCAGTGCAGTGATGTGCGCAAGAACTTCAGCCAGCTCGGGTTCAACAATTACGTCGTCTTCTAATATGCACAGATGTGATTCACCGGATTCGTAGGCGTTACGAATAATTCGCAGATGGGAAAGATAACAACCTACTTCGGTTTTTGTGAGTGGCCAACGACGATTAAACATTGCCAATTTTTGATCGAGAATTTCACCCTTTTCCATTGCGGGCATAGTCTCGCGACCATCGACGGCATAATACTCGTCAACGATTAAACCTTGATTCAATAAAGACTCTGTAAGTAATTGCACAGGTTCGGATTTAGGATTTAATGTAATTACAGCTAACTTCAAAACTCAATCCCCTGAGTTATATTTTTATCGTCTTGTGTAACTAACGATCGATCAATATCCGGTAAAAGTCTTCGGTTTGTTCTGCAATTTTTGCTGGTTTCAATGAAGCAAGGTTAATTGTGCCAGACCTACGCTGCTTCAACCACTCTAAAGAGGCGGCTAATTTTTCTGCGTTTAAAGGTTGATCGTACAGATAAACCCAGTCATCGCCAAATTCATCTCTTAAGCTGATTAAACTACCGATTTTAGGTGCAATTATCGGTACATTAAATGACAAAGCTAAGACCGCCGTTCCCGAATTCAGAATATCTGTATAGGGTAGTATTACCGCAGAGGATTTTGAAAAATATTTTGGAATATCCCGATCGTGAATGTATTCAAAGGTGGTCGTTATGTTTGCATCACGATCAATATATTTTAATATGTCTTGATCTAATTGATATTTTCCTAGATCACCCACTATCGAAAGCTGGCAGGAACCTTCAGGTAATTGTGACTTTGCCTCAACTAACGCATCCAATCCCTTGTGATCACGAATTTTACCAAACATTAAAATAGTCGGTTTTGTATATTTTTTAGAGTTTTCGTCCGATGTATCGTTGGAAGTCATTGATTTTTTTGAATCATCAAACAAATCCGCCACCCCGTAATAAGCTTGATAATGCACATGAGGCGTGACTGCCCAAGGGGTAGATTCAAATTGAGGATATTTCTCCAAAAAACAGTCACGACTGTATTGGGAGAGAAATAAAAATCCATCAACATTTTTGATGAATTTTTCCATAAAATATTCGGCCAACTGGGGAAATCGAAGGGAATGTGGCTGCAAATTATGAACAGTCCACACCACTTTGCCACCCTGCTGTTTAAATTTTTTAATCGCTCTTAATAAGCGAGAAAATCGATATACTGCTCGCCACCAACGCTTATCACGCAGCAACAAATCGGGCCAATGAAGATGAAAAATATTCTGTCCTGAAACCCGCATTGATCGATGATGAAACTCATCAACGATTACATTCGAAGACATGGCTCCGTACAAAATAAAATTATAAGGATTGCTGAGTTTGTTTTTGTCCTTGGGCCAGGCAAGCACTCGAATAGTTGACTTCATTGTCTTTACATCCAAACACTGTTTATTCAAGCTCACGACAAGTGCTGTCACTTGCCTTACGAGAGAATTTCGAATTTTGATAAATTAGAGCTAAGGGTATCCAGTACAGCAGCCAAATATAACTGGGTCGAATTAAGGGTTGCTGAGCTTCCACTAATGCGGTAGCCAAACCCGTTAAAAACCAAGCCAAAAGAAAAATATTCAAAGCGGTTAACTGTATTCGTGAAATGTACAAATACAATGCGCACAATATTTGCGCGCTTAATAACGTGACTACGACGACACCACCAAATCGCATAGCATCGATCAAGAGATTATGAGCTTGTCCAAAGGTAGTGCCGTCGGCAATAAGGTTAACTCGGTAATTCAATCCCGCCCCCCAAAACCACTGGTCGCCCAACTGTTCAAGAGCCTTCGACCAAATTTCGCCGCGAATAAAAAAGGAGTATGAGCGTGCAAAGGTGTTATTTCCAAAGACTAACCAAGCAGCTATACCACTAAAAATAATTAAGGTGATACCAAGCCAAAGGTAGTTTTTGCGCTTAAGACCGGTAGCAGAAAACCCAAGTACGGCAAGACCCAGCATCACAAGCGGTGCTTTGCTCTGGGCCAGTAGAATGCACATTAAAATTGGAATTAAGCCAAGCCCGGCAATTATTTTAAATTTAAGCGTCCCTTTATTTAAGAGGTACAAATTTGCTAAAAAACCGATACCGTAGAAGGCGGCAACTCGATTGGTATCGCCGCCCCAAATAACACCTTTAAATCGAGGAAAACGTGCTGGCAGAACTGCATGATGTTCAATGACGTAATCGACCAGACCGACTAATGCACTCACCGAGCCGATAATGGCAAAAACGTAAATCCAAATTTCTAAAAATTGTTGGTACCGATCAAACAGCAGTCGAATGGAAATGAAAAACAAAAATAGCAGCAGTGATAACTTTAAAAAAAATAATGGCTCGCGATAAGTGTCTGCGACATTGGGGTCGGCCCAAAAACTGGAAACAGCTAAATATATGGGTGCTGCCAAAAATAATAAAAACAGCTTTGTGTTTAATTGGCTCGGCCTCTGATAAATCAAAATCATTGCCGTTGGCAAAGCTACTAATGAATAAAAGCCAGATTGAATACCAGAATTACTCGGAAAAACAAAAAATCCAACGGTAACGCAATAAAAACCTACTAATAGAGCGCCAAACCAAAAATTTAGCCAATATCGCGCAAAAGTATTGCCAGCCGAGAATACAGAGGTTAATTGCTGCATAAATCGTTACACCGCAATTGTGTTAAAGAAATCTAAATAATCGCCAATAATTTTATCTCGACTGTAATTTTGCAGGTATTCGTTGTAGCCATTTACAGACAGCGATTGTGCAAGAGACTGATCTGCCAAAATAACGCGCATATTTTCACTCAACTCATCCACATCGTCGATTGGCGAGAGCAAACCCGTGTCACCATGACGAATTAACTCACCGGGGCCTTGAGAAGCCACGGCTGCCATTGGACAGCGATTAAACCAGGCCTCTAGAACAATACTACCTAAGCCTTCGCTTCGCGATGAGCAAACAAACAAATCGGACGCTCGCAATAAATTATTAATATCCGTGCGCCATCCTAAAAACTTGACGCGATCTTCAATACCCAGAGATTTTGCCTGTGCTTGCAAAGCGTCTTTTTCCGGGCCATCACCCGCTATGCACAAAACGCCTGCATCGAGTTTGGCAAACGCGGGAATTAAAACATCAAATGCCTTGTTCACATGCAATCGACCCAGAGCAAGAATCATAGGTTCTTGATCTTTAATACCTAAACTGGATTTGGTCGCAGCCTCGGCGACGGTCTCGTCAACAAAGTTGGGAATATACACCACTCGGCTGGCAGGAATACCGCCCTGAATTAAATGGTCGCAAATACCTCGGGTAATACCGATGCAGTAATCGCAATGGCGATAATATTTGAGATCGTAATAATGTCCTAAGCGCCCCACCAATTGATAATCACCTTTTGGCGTTAGTTGTGTGGCACGGTTCATAAAAGTCAAAACGATATCGGGAGCAAATTTTTTCAACGCCCTGCGGTAAGCCCAATGATCGATCAAATCGAGTTTTCCACCGAAACGAAAATGTTCGACGTTTGCATTCGCTTTGTCGAATTCCGGTTGGCGTATGGCGTTATCTCGGGTAAAAACCCGAACATCAACCGCGTTCGTCTTATGCAGTTGGCATGAGAAACGTGTAAAAAATGTCTCGGCACCACCTACTGGAGCACCGGCTAGAGCTGTCGCAACTTTTAATCGTTTAACCATCTATACGTTCATTTCAAAAATTATTTGTTTGTATTTGCACACGCTTTTTAAAAAAGTTAAGGGCTCTCGCCACTGACTAACCGACGTTGTTGGTCGTCCATCCAGCCATGGTAACCCCAATCACCGCCCACCGCTTTTTTATGCAGCAGTTCGTCAATGCTGTTCCATAAGCGCTGTGCTTTTCTTCGGGCTTTTTTCCGCGCAAGGAAGTTTACAAAATAGGCCAAAGGCAATACATCTGGCCAACCTAAACCATCGATAGCCACAATTCGACGAATACCGTCGGCATTTGTTTGCACAACCAAATTATGGAGTAATAAATTTCGTGACGGCATGCCAAGTCTCGACCATAGGTCGATAAAGTCTGCTACAGCGCGGGTAATTGTGTCGGTTTTACCGTGCACCCAAAGGTATTGTTTTAATGATAAAGACACCAAACCATCTTCATCTTTAATGATTTCGCTGACCAACCCAGTTCCCCAGTTTGTGGATATTTCACCAAAACATCGAGGTATTAATTGGAACGCAGCTTCACCAATGTGTTTTTCGATTAACTGATAAACCTTAAACTCTTGGTAATTATCATCAAAATAACGCAGCGGTTTTAAATTTCTGGGAAAGCGGCGCTCCTGACGTTTAATCTCGGGTGTTCTATCTGGACGTAAGACTTTCACGCATTGGTCAGGATATTTGGGATGAACAAAACACAAGCGATTACCGCCACGAGCAAAAGCGTTTTCAGATCCACCTAAATCGAGTGTATCCACTAACACTTAAGCCCAAACGTATGGGTGGCTGAACTTGAGATTCATAGACGCCTCGACAATGTATTGGGCATACAACGTAGAGTTTATTTCGCGATGGAAAAACTCACGCGCTCGGCTGGCCCAGTACCGACGTTTGGCGTTGTCTTGGTGAAAATCAACAATCTTCGCTTGTAGATCTTCGTTACTGGAAAAATACACCAGAGATTCAGGCGGCATAAATTCATCAAAACGACCATTTTGATGGGTAAACGTCAGCAAGCCATTACCGGCCAATTGCGCCATTCGCGCCGACGAGTACCAATGAAACGCTTCTTGGCGATTTAAATTAAGTCCCATTTTTGATTGTGATAAGGCTCGATCATAATCTCGCCCCCAAACGTTCTCTTCACCAAAACTGCCCGGTGTTCTGAAGGTTACCGCTTTGGGAAGATTGTCTTTTAAATAAGAGACGAGTTGTCCGCGTTCGGTGTGAGTGGTTTCTTTACTGCAAAAAATGACATCGGCGGGAAGGTCGTCGTAAGCGGAGCTATCAAAGGTTTCGATACTGCTATCGACAGGATTGGGCATGTGCCAAAGTTTCGCGCGCTTCCCTTCAAATTGAGTGAGCTCTTTCACGCCGGTAGAAACAAACATCGCATCCACAACGTCAACACGGTGACGAATCTTCTCGACATTATCCGGCACAAATAAAGGGTCGTTATTACAACCGGTAATCACTAAACTTGGGTTTATCTTGCGCGCCTCTTCTAGGGTTTCATTGGTAATGATATCGCAATGTCCCACGACCATTAGATCCGGTTCGAAGGCTTCGACGGTTTGTAACAAGCGCTGATTGGCTTTTTTCTTACCCAGATCACGAATACCAAAGGGCGCCTCAAAGGCGGCTACGTCTCGATCACTAAACGCCTGCACACAATGCACGTTTCGAATTAAACCGAAGTAAAGCTTTTGAGCCCAACTAACTCGATTGTGGCCGTATTTTCGCAATTGCTGGTGAGCTACGTGAAGAATGCGCATAAGTAGTGATTTAAAGCCTTTTAGTAAGTCGTCATAAACGCGCCAATATAGCGGCTGACAATAAGATCATCAATCGCAAATACCGATCCGGCCTAGACAACATCATTTCTTTTTGTGAGCGCCGAGCTACTTGGGTTTAGGCGTTTTTTAGCAATCTCGCCAGCTTTACCATTATTCACGGTGACGCAAAGACAAGGCTCGCTCATAAACAGCAAGCGTTTGCTCAGCCTGATATTGTAAAGTGAAATTTTCTTTAATAAATGCAGGTTGTGGGTCTTTTAAGAGACGAGTCACGCAGGAAAATAACCCATTTTCGTCACCTTTAGCTACCAAACCACTCGGAAAGCACTCCGCCAAAGATTCGCCGGGCCCCGCCTCATCAAAGGCGACAACCATTTTTCCTAATGCCAGAGCTTCAATTACTGTGCGACCAAAAGGCTCAGGCTTTTCCGATAAGTTGCATACAATTGTGCTAATAGAATACAAATTTTGTATGTCTGAACGATGTCCTAAAAAGGTCACTACATCGCTTAAATTCTCTTGGTCAACCAGATTCTGCAGATGTTGTTCGTAAGCTTCTTTTCCCGGCGTCGGGCCACCAACAATCACGCCTTGTGCTTGAATTCCCTGCTGTTTGAGTCGCTTCATTAGCGCAATAAAGTGCTCATGACCTTTCCAAGCGCTAAGTCGCCCCGGCATCAACACAATAGGCTGATCCTTGAGATGTGGGTACTCTTGATGAAAACGTAAAAACCATTCGGCATCCGGTTGGTAACCAAGCTGAAAACGATCGGTATCAACGCCTCGGTGGATCACACTGATCTTCTCAGCATCTATTCGAGGATAACTGTTTACAATGTAGTTTTTGACGTATTCAGATACAGCAATGACTTGATCACCACAGCCCATGATTTCACTGTATCGATTGACCGAATACAAACCGTGAAAAGTAGAAACAAGAGCTGGTCGCGCAGTAGCGTTTTTTATCGCCAACCACGTCAACCACGCCGGCATTCTGGAGCGTACGTGGATGATATCCGGCGAAATTTCTTCAATAAGACGTCGAAGCCTTGGCACCCAGCGAACCGACAAAAGACTTTTTTTGTGAACGGGCAGTTGGTGATGAATCGAGCCTTCTTGCTGTAACTGGTTAACCAATCGACCACCGGCGGATATAACGTGGGATTCGTGTCCGTGACGTTGAAGGTAAGCGCCAAATTCCACGGTGCCACGCTCTACACCACCTGAATTCAGCTCGGGTAAAACCTGTAAAATACGCAAGAAACTTCTTCTTAATAATCTGAATGATTAAACAAAATATGCGCCTTGAATCCTAATCTAGGATTGCGAATGCGCCATTGATCCCAAATAATGCGGTGTAATCACAGCCGTAAGAGTTCACCAGCAAGAATGGTTGCATTGTACTTAAGCAGGTAGCAATGTTCAGCACTATTACCGAAAAACTCAACAAACGACCTCCTATTTACAAGCTAATTGGGCAATATGGATAAAGTAAGAATCGATAAATGGCTTTGGGCAGCGCGTTTTTTTAAAACTCGGAATATGGCCAAGCAAGCAATAGAAGGCGGCAAGGTTCATTGCGAAGGACAACGAGTGAAAGCCAGTAAAGACCTAACCGTTGGCTTAAGCCTGATAATTCAGCAAGGCTGGGACAAGATCGAAGTTGAAGTTAAAGCGCTGTCAGACAAACGACGTGGTGCGCCAGAAGCTCAACTACTGTACGAAGAAACCGAGAAAAGTATTGCCGCCCGTAAAACCGCCGCCGAGCAACGAAAAGCCGGTGGAATTATGGGCGTTCTATCCGAACACCGACCAAACAAAAAACAGCGCCGTCAAATTCACCGTTTCAAGCGAATAGATACACAGGCAAACCAAGACGAAGATTAACGGTTCAGGAAAAATTATGTCCTGCCAAATCCATCTAAGCTGTTGGTAAGAAGATTGAGAAATTATCGATCACTACCGACCTCAAAAAAGCCTTTCTTGCTTGCAGAATTGGCGGTGTGTATGAAGAAATACCTTAACGAATGGATTAATTTCGGGTATTTCTGCAATGAATTAAATTTAAGGGTTATTAAGCATTATGGGTCTATTTGTGCGCGTTTCGATCAAACAGTTTTTAGACACACACCGTTATGGACTAGTGATGGCGAGAATTTTCCAATCCGTAAAAATCGGAGCCTTGGCGTTATTGTGCGTGAGCGCAAACACCGTTTTAGCTAACGACATCTCTGAAGATGCAAAGGCGCTGCAACGATTAAAACAAGCCGTAATTAAGATTCATACCACCCGAGCCGCACCGGATTACTTTACGCCTTGGCGCTTGCTTAATTTGGAGCAGACCAGTGGCTCTGGTGCCGTGATTGACGGTAATCGAATACTGACCAATGCCCACGTCATCGCCGACGCACGATATTTACAAGTCCAGAAACACAATGACCCACAAAAATACCTAGCGAAAGTTGATTTTGTCTCCCATGAAGCTGATTTAGCCATATTAGCAGTTGAGGATAAAAGCTTCTTCGATGAATTAAATCCGCTGAAAATCGGCGATTTACCAGACCCACTGACAGAAGTATCTGTGTTCGGATTTCCCTTTGGCGGTGAAACCTTAAGCATTACCCGCGGCATACTTTCGCGAGTCGAGCATCAGCGCTACGCGCACGCCGGCAGTTATCTTCTGGCCGGACAAATTGATGCTGCAATTAACCCCGGCAACAGCGGTGGCCCGGTGATCGTTGACAATAGAATTGTCGGTGTGGTCATGCAGGCAACCGCGGGCGGACGGGCAGAAAACCTGGGTTATTTTGTGCCGCCGTCAGTTATTAAGCATGTTCTTGAAGACGCAAAAGACGGTGTCTTCCACGGTATACCCGATCTTGGATTTCGCACCCAGAGCTTAGAAAACCCGGCCAGCAAACGCGCCTACAAAATTAAAGGTGATCATCAAGGCATTTTGGTGACAAAGGTATTTAAAGACAGCGCCGCCGCAGAGGTAATACGCGAAGGTGATATTCTTCTTGGGATCAACAACTACGAAATTGCCGATAACGAAACCGTAAAAATCGACAACGATTTACGCGCTGACTTTAAATTTGTCGTCGATAACCTACAGCCCGGTGATAGCATCAAATTTACGCTGCTTCGCGACGGCGAAGAAATGACCGTCAACACAATTGCCGAACAGAGCCGCGTTAATCGCAGCCTAGTATTGGGGCCGCAGTACGATCAATTGCCGCAATATTTTGTCTATGGCGGTGTGGTGTTCGTACCTTTAAACATGAACCTTATTAAACGCTGGGGCCGAGATTGGCACAACCAAGCACCCGTTGAGTTTTTGTATTCTCGACAAGTGTGGTCTTCGCCAGATCGACAAGAATTAGTCGTCGCGCTGAAGGTTTTGGCCGCAGATGTTAACCTTGGCTACCATAACTGGAGTAATTGGGTGATCGACACCATGAATGGTGAACCGGTAAAAGACTTTGCCAGTTTTGCAAACACACTTAAAAACTACAACGGTGACTTCGTCCATCTTGCCGATGATCGTGGTTTTCAGATGATTATCGACCATCAAGAAGCACTGGCCACACAAGAGAAAATCGAAAAGCTCTATGGATTGCCATCAACCTATTCGGAAGGCTTGTTTGATCAAAGAACGGAAAAAGCTGCTCAAGCGATTCGTACAGACAGCGCCATACAAACAGGTTTAACATCTAAAACCGTTCACAGCCTTGATGACTAATTCAGTTTGTGATGCTTTTAGGAGTTTGGAAATTTAACCTGCTCGTCGATGCTTGAATAGATTAGAATTTTGACATCCAACAGCATTGAAACAATTACTGACAGAACGACTCGACTAAAATCGACTACATCATGAAAAAAATATTTGCAGCTACTTTGTGCTCCATAGCAATCACCACTTCTTTTCAAGCTTGGTCTCAGGGAGGCATTTATCGTTGGGTTGATGAAAACGGTAAAGTCCATTACAGCGATAAAAAGCCCGACGACAAAAAAGCGAAGGATGTTATAGAAGAAGATATTGGCCCTGTTAACGTCACTCAGGCCCAACCGGCCTCAGAATTTGGCACTGCATTACCAGAGACGCCACAAGAGCGAGCCGTAGCGCAACAAGCAGAGCGAGAAAAACAACGTGAGCGAGCACTTCGTCAGCAAGATTGCTCCAAAGCGCGCGTCGAACTGAAAAAAATTCAAGGTCCAGTTGTGTTCAAAGATAAAGATGGGACGGTTTATGATGTCTCTGAAGAAGAACGTGCGCGCCGAGAGCAAAAGCTCAAGCAGGCTATCGATAAATATTGCAAGTAGTGTCAGAGTAAAATCTGTCACTGAACTAACTTTGTCGATTCAATTTAGTACCGCGCCTGTACGGTTTTTAGCAAACACTTGTTACAGCATCTCTCCCAAAGCCTTCCTAAAATAAAAATTCGTGGCGCAACGCAAAAGCAACGTCACTAAAACAAACACAGTAGCCCTTGAATTATCGTCAAGGGCATCAATAATCTAGCATCTTAGTTTTCTTAGATTTTTTTAATAACCAACGGATATATTTATGGATCAGCCTACTTCCGATAAACAAAAACGTTTTTTGTTTGAACAAGCCGATATTCGTGGCGAAGTGGTGCAACTCGAAAACACATTCCAAGCCGCGGTTAGCGGGCGAGGCTTTCCCGAGCGTATCGAATTGCTGTTGGGTGAGTTTTTGGCTGCGGCGAGCCTGCTTGCTTCGACACTTAAATTCGAGGGAATTTTATCGATTCAAGCGCGCGGCGAAGGAATTGTGAAACTGTTGGTGGCGGAATGTACCAATCAAAAAGAATTGCGAGCAGTAGTTCGTTTAGAAGAAGACGCTGATACCTCCAACCTAAGCGGTTTAAGCTTTAAAGAGCTAATCGGTAGTAATGGTGTAATTTCCATCATTATCGAACCTCAAGACGGCGAGCGTTATCAGGGCATAGTTCCCGTGGAATACCCGACCTTAGCGGCATGCCTAGAACACTACTTTTTTCAATCTGAACAACTCAATACCAAACTCTGGTTTGCCGCCGACAAGCATCGTTGCGCGGGCCTATTGATTCAAGCTTTACCCAAACAATTAAACGCCTCAAGCGACACCAACGAAGAGTACTGGGAAACCGTCGTACATCTTGCGTCAACCGTGAAAGATGTTGAGCTTTTGGAGTTAGGCCAAGACCAGCTTCTGTATCGACTATTTAATGAGTTTGAAGTGCGAACGTTTGACAGTACCTCGGTTTCTTTCAATTGCAACTGTTCAAAAGAACGATCTGCTAATGCGCTTATTTCTCTCGGTGAGAAAGACGTTTTTGATCTGCTCGATGAACAAGAAACCATTACGATCGACTGCCAGTTTTGCCTGTCACATTACGAATTTACTCGCGATGACGCGAAAATTCTCTTCAACAAAGAGAAGCACACACTTCACTAGAAAGTTAAATAGAGAAATTTGTTACCAACGGTAAATTCATCCACACAGCTCTTCGCCATTGAGCGGCTTTTCTGTCATAATCCATCGCCCCTCAAAGCTGTTTTGACGGTGCACCAAGGTAGATCCCAGTGGCCAGATATTCCTTGATGCTTGACAGTTAACCAACATATTCACCGAGTGGCCACTTCGTTCATAGGACAAAAACTAATGACACAGACAGAAGAGGCCACAGCCACCGTATACGCGGATTTAGGTGCAGCATTGTTAATTGAACAAGCACTACGTCGTAACGAGGGCTATTTGTCTTCCACAGGTGCTTTTGTTTCAGAGACCGGCTCTCGTACTGGACGTTCTCCAGCCGACCGTTTTATCGTTGATGAGCCGTCTACTTCCGAAGCTATCGATTGGGGAAATGTTAACCGACCCTTCCCTGCCGATAAATTCGATGCACTTTGGGATCGTGTAGAAGAATACATGGTTGGTAAAGACAACTACGTATCTCATCTTCATGTTGGTCAAGACACCGACTATTACATCCCTGTAAAAGTGACTACTGAAACAGCTTGGCACAATCTGTTTGCGCATAACATGTTCATCCGCACAGAGAGCTACAACCCAAAAGGTAAAGAAGAGTGGCGTATTCTTCACGCTGCTAATTTCGAGTGTGAGCCTGAGCGCGATGGCACCAACTCAGAAGGTATCGTCTGCATCAACTTCGCCCAACGCAAAGTATTGATCGCGGGCATGCGTTATGCCGGAGAAATGAAAAAGTCTATGTTCTCGGTGCAAAACTTTTTGCTCCCAGAAAAAGACGTTCTACCGATGCACTGCTCTGCCAACGTTGGCAAAGATGGTGACACTTGCCTGTTCTTCGGACTATCCGGTACAGGTAAAACCACTCTTTCTGCCGATCCAGAACGTTACCTCATTGGTGATGACGAACACGGTTGGGCGAAAGGCACTGTCTTTAATATGGAAGGCGGCTGCTACGCGAAAACCATCGATCTCAGCCAAAAAAATGAACCCGTTATTTGGGACGCAATTCGCTTCGGCGCGATTGTTGAGAACGTAGTTCACACCCCAGATACTCGTATACCCGATTACTCAGACACCAGTCTTACCGAAAACGGACGTTGCTCTTACCCATTAGAGCACGTTGAACTGCGTGTTGAAGAAAACCGTGCTGGTGAACCCAAAAACGTTATCTTCTTAACCTGTGACGTATCTGGTGTATTACCTCCTGTTGCTATTTTGAGCAAAGAAGCTGCTGCTTACCACTTTTTGTCTGGTTACACCGCTCGCGTTGGTTCTACCGAACTGGGCGCAGAAGCGGGTATTCACCCAACCTTCTCTACCTGCTTCGGCGCGCCATTTATGCCTCGCCCAGCTCGTGAATACGCAGAATTGTTGATGAAACGCATCCAAGACTTTGGCGCTAATGTTTATCTGGTTAACACCGGCTGGACTGGCGGTGCTGGCGGTCCTGGTGGTAAAGGCGCACGCTTCCCAATTCCTGTCACCCGTGCCGTTGTTGCTGCAATTCAAGCGGGCGCTTTAGAAGGAGTAGAAACCACTCACCTTGAAGCCATGAATTTGGATATTCCAACATCAGTACCTGGTGTAGATGCTAAATTCTTGAATCCTCGTGACGCTTGGTCTGATAAGGCTGCTTACGACGAGTCTGCTGGTAAACTGGCTAAATTGTTCGCGCAAAACATTACCAAGTTTGATGTTAGCAAAGACGTTGAAGCCGCAGGTCCACAGGGCTAAGAGATCATCTCCGCTACTGTAACCTATCGAAAACCCCGCTAAAAGCGGGGTTTTTTTATGGTATGACGCCAGTTTTTTTATGCTATAAACCCATAAATTCGGCCGAAATAAACCTAGTTGAATAGTCACTACAGAAAACTCATAAAAATCGTTAGGCTACACTTATTGTTTTTCCAATTCAGAGATTATTGAGTAAGTTTTACCATGCAACACCCAAAGATTAAATTCACCTGCACCCTACGCAAAGCGACCTTAGATGACTCAGAGGTTCTCAAAAGCTTGTGGCATAAACTCGATGTATCACTGCCGGAGACACCGTTCATCGCAAATATGGACTATCGCCAAGAATTCCATGAAGCGCTAGCGGAGCAAATTGAATCCAACAAGGCAACCTTAACGTTGGTCGCCGCAGTCAACGAGCTCATTGTCGGCTGCGTTTGTGGATATGTGTATGAGAAGCCCGAAGCGATTAATACACCGGTGGGCTTGATTCATAATCTGTGGGTAGAACCAGAATATCGCCGTAAGGGTGTAGCTACCCAACTGGTTCAATCAATAGAAGCAGACCTAATAAACTCAGGTGCTAAAAGTTTTCAGGTAGCGTGGCGACACACCGATGACGCGCGTCGATTTTGGCAAAAAATGGGTTTCATCGCCTACGAAGCCGTCTCTGCTAAAACGGTTAACAACTAAACAGTACCCAAATACACAACTACAAAAACAAATTTGTGTGTAGCTCAGTTAAATATGTATTGAGGGGATTGCCTCAATACAATCAGCTTCTACTTTTAAATCTGCAATGTCGTCCGCGCGAGTCACACCCTGGTTAACAATAATAAGCGGTTTCCCTAGCTCTTTGGCTCGTTTGCAAAATCTAAAACCCGAATAAACCATCAGAGAACTTCCAAGCGCTAAAACGGCGTCGCTGTTGTCGATAGCATCGTAACATTGCTGAACTCTCTGTTTTGGCACCGATCCACCAAAAAACACCACATCCGGCATCAAGACACCTGAACAATAGCGACAACAGGGAATTTCCATTCTCGAATAGTCCACATCTCCCAGCTCAACATCACCATCAGGACGAATAGACCTGTGGATAACTTCGAGTTTGGCGAGAATTTGTGGATTCATTTGGTGCAATTCTTCTTGAATAACCGAACGCTGGAAATATTCACCACAACCCAAGCAAACCACTCGATCAAGCCTACCGTGCAGCTCAACCAAAGCCTGTGACCCCGCTCGACGATGCAAACAATCGACATTTTGCGTAACCAGCAAACCAACTCTGCCTTTGTGCTCCCAATTTGCCAGAGCTGCATGAATCGCGTTGGGCTCAGCCGTGCCAACAAACTTCCAGCCAAGCAAGCTTCTGTACCAATACCGCTGGCGAACAAGATGTTGCTGCATAAAGTCATGGTGCTGAATGGGTGTATTAACTTGCCATTGGCCTTGTTTATCACGATAGGCCGGAATTCCCGAGGCTGTGCTGCATCCCGCACCGGTAAGAATAAATAATTTTCGATGTCGGTCGATAAGCTCTTGTAACTGAGGGTAAGCCTTCAAATCTACCAATACTCCTAGACTTAATCGCAACTTTGACGTTGGTAATTTATTTACGTGCACTGAAAAAGACCAGCACATTAAGAAACCAGAGCAGCACGGCCAAGAATCTACACACAGCAACTTGGTCTGCTCTGCTCCAGATTTCTACCGCAGGTATGACACCTTATACGTAAAGAATTCGCATAACGCATTAACGGGTTTACGAATATTTTAAATGATCAATAATCCAAAAGATTGCAACTCACAAAAGCGTTTACACGACGAGTGCCAGGAGCTAAAGAGGTTACTTGCGGACATGCCGGAAAACGTTCGCTCCACGTTTGACGCGGCTCAACTCGAACATCTATCCCAAGGGTTAATCAAACAAAGAAACAGTAACCATTTCCTCGATCTAAGACCAACACTCAAAATCCCGTTAGTTCCGTGGAGCTTCTACATTGTTTTGCTGATGGGTAAAAACCGCCGTGAGATGTCGGCTCGGGAAAAACGCGTCGCGGCTAGAACCCTTATTATCAGTTTATTACTAGGAATTATTCTATTGTCGCTTGCGGGTCTTATTGTTTTATATTTACTAAAATCTGCTATGGGAATAAATATATTTAAAAATTTCTCTTTAGGTTTATGGACTTGGTTTATGAATTTTCTTGAGTAAATAAATGTTAACGATAGAGAACAAACTCTCAATCAAATTTTAATCAAACGTAAAAACTTACTTACCGAGTAGCCTCATTACTAACGCCTTCAAAAGTAAATTCAACGCTAACAACCGTTAGTGAATTTCGAATTTTCTAAATTATATAAACCTTCTCAGAGATCTTTTTATCCGTCGTACTAAATTCTCACTCACTCAAGAACGCGCCCTTAAGCTAACGAATAAACAATCAATTCTGACAATTAACCACATAAAAAGACAAAAATGTTTTCAACACGAAAACTAACTTTTCACTGGGTTATTACTAATATAGAAAAAACCTAAAAATAAAAAAATTGATATTTATCAGAGAAAAAATATTCATTAAAAAGAACTGAAGTTTGAGAAAATAACAAATCCAACAGGGAGAAACTTTATTGAGGAGAACTTAATGAAGGAAACTGTGGGCAGGGAATGCCACATCCATGTGGCATTGAAAAAGTCCCTTTATCTAACTGTATAAACAGTCACACTAATTATTTGTTAGCTGACATTAAACCAGTAACTTTTGAACCTAAACCGTCTAGAGAAGCCATCAAATTAGCTGGAGATAGTTCTTTAAAGTTGGTTTCACCAGTACCAAGAGACACAACAACCAAGAAGCTAGCAACAATTGGAATGTGACCAACAAGTTCGGCGATACCTAGCAAAGAGCCGGTTAGACCAAATACGCACACTACAAGAGCAGCAATCAAACGAGTCGCTAAACCAAAAATTAACAACACGCCCAAAGCAGTCTCAGCCATACCAATACCGATAATAAAGTTGGCATTGCTAAACATGTCTAAACCAATTAATGGGAAGAAGTTCCAAGGGTGCATTTCTAGGAATTGTAAACCCATGTTTGGATTAATCAGTTTGTTGTGAACAGCCAACACAACTAATTGCACACCTAAACACACACGAAGATATTTAACGGCGCGATCAGGGTTAGAAGCACAAGCCAACGCAATACCAAAACCTAAAAGCTCTGGTACGTAATCAATCCAAGCAACAAATGGATTGCTGATAATTAGCAAGAAAATCAAGAAGAAAATACTTAGTGTGTAACTAGCAATTCGGTGGCCGATTAATAAAAGAACACCAACTAATGCTTGGAAACCTACCAAAAATTCAATGTTGCCGCTTGGCGCTAGGTTAGGAGCAATAAATTCGCCGTGGTAAAAAGTCGACAATAACCAGCAACCTAATACAACCGCGAGTAAACGGAATTGTAATTCGTGAGGCCATGGTTTGAAGAACGCACCGTTGCGAACAAATGGCAGTTGAATTTTAGATAAAAATCCAGCAACCACACACGCACCAATTGCGATACCGACAAGAAGAAAATCCTGAAATACCCAAGTATAAGCAGATACTTGATCGGGTGAATTAACAAACCAACGTACGTGGGCACTTGCACCTTGAGCCGTCACCAGCGCGAGTAATGAAAGTAAAAATCTCATATTAGGAAACTCCGTTTCGAGACAAATTTAAAGTTAAAAAATTAAAAAATTAAAAATTAGAAAAAAATGTTCCTGCAGCTGCTAATATTTGCAGCTTAAAATAAAATAAATAATGCTTTTTTTAGACGGTGTTTCTAAGAATTTAACTTACCTTACAAAAACCATGCTAAAGAAATACCAACGATGAATATTTATTGGTTTTTTTATTTTTATGACTCAAGACGACTGCTGGGAGGATAGTTCCTACGCCCTAAGTTGATCAAAAAACTTAACAAAATCTCTTCATATTTGAGTAAAAATACTTTGTTAAGAATTTGTTTCAAAGACACTAGATTAAGTGTGACTATACACACAATAAATTAACACTATAGTTAAATTTCGTTAATTTCCGGGATCTAGGTCACGAAATTATTTATGCACAAGTGACGAAAATATTGAACGTTCAAAACCGTATATATGTGAAAACCCCAATTCCGGTATGAACATTATTACCAAAAGCTGGATTAGTCGGTCAGCTGCCATAATTTACATTCAAAGTTCATAAAACATTTATAACGATTTAGTGCCACCAATTACATTTTTTCTCACCACTTTTTCCGAGATAATACTGCACCTATATGGAAACAATATGTCAGCAGGCATTAAAAACCACATAAATTCTTTCATAAATTCACAGTTGAAATAACAACTCAAGTCAAAAGAGCAAAATAGTCTTAATGGAAAACAACATTTACCAACAAATCGCCAGTGAACTTGGTGTAAAAAACGAACAAGTTAAAGCAACAGTCACTTTATTGGATGAAGGTTCAACCGTTCCTTTCATTGCTCGTTACCGTAAAGAAGTGACCGGAGCACTCGACGATAACCAATTGCGCACTCTAGAGGAACGCTTGCACTATTTAAGGGAACTTGAGGATCGACGCGCCACTGTTTTGAAAAGCATCGAAGAGCAAGGAAAGCTGACCAGTGAGTTAAGAAATCAAATTATTTCTGCTGAAACCAAGAACCGGCTTGAAGATCTTTATCTGCCTTTTAAACCAAAAAGAAGAACCAAGGGCCAAATTGCCATTGAAGCAGGTCTCGAACCTTTGGCAGATAAATTGTTTTTAGATCCAAAATTGAATCCAGAGACGACAGCCGAAGCCTTTTTGAATCCAGAAAACAATATTTCGACGCCAAAAGATGCCCTAGATGGTGCAAAATATATTTTAATGGAAAGATTTGCTGAAAACGCTGATTTAATCGAAAAAGTTAGACGTTATCTGCTAGAAAATGCGAAATTGACGGCACGAGTGATCGCCGGTAAAGAATCTGAAGGCGCAAAGTTTCTCGATTATTTCGAACACGATGAACCATTAAAGTCAGTTCCATCGCATAGAGCCTTAGCTATGCTACGCGGAAGAAACGATGGCATTCTAACGCTCGCACTCACCATTGAAGGTTTTGAACCCCCTGCTGGCCATCCTTGTGAATCCATTATTGCTGAACACTTCAATATTAGGGATGAATCCCGAGCGGCAGATGCTTGGTTAAGAGAAGTCGTACGATGGACCTGGAAAATAAAGCTTCTCACCCACATAGAAACCGATCTTATTGGCCAAATGCGTGAACGATCGGAACAACAGGCTATTGAGGTTTTTGCTCACAACTTAAAAGACTTGCTGTTAGCAGCACCGGCGGGTGCCAAACCAACCATAGGATTAGATCCAGGA
This sequence comes from uncultured Alteromonadales bacterium, assembly GCA_937864365.1. GTDB lineage: Bacteria > Pseudomonadota > Gammaproteobacteria > Pseudomonadales > Cellvibrionaceae > Sessilibacter. The sequence goes on from CALMJT010000221.1 coordinate 18,851, forward strand.
CTTCGTACTGGGGTGAAGGTTGCGGTAATTGATGCGACAGGAAAGGTTGTTGATCACGGAGCGATTTTTCCGACGCCGCCTCAAAATCGAATAGTCGAAGCAGAGGCAACCCTAGTAGCGCTGTGCAAAAAACATCATATTGAACTGATCGCGATTGGAAACGGTACGGCAAGCCGAGAAACGGAGAAATTCGTGGCCGACATGTTGAAAGCGCATCCAGACATCAAAGCACAAAAAGTCATCGTCAATGAAGCCGGAGCATCGGTCTATTCTGCCAGCGAATTTGCGGCTAAAGAGTTTCCTGAATTGGACGTAACCATTCGAGGGGCTATTTCAATCGCCAGACGCCTACAAGATCCTTTGGCGGAGCTGGTTAAAATTGATCCAAAATCCATCGGTGTTGGTCAGTACCAGCATGATGTGTCTCAGCCACAATTGGCTAAATCCCTCGATGCCGTGGTTGAAGACTGTGTAAACGCGGTCGGTGTGGAGGTAAATACTGCTTCGGCACCATTGCTGGCGAGAGTTTCTGGTCTCACCCAAAGCATCGCAAATAATATTGTTTCCTTCAGAGATACCAACGGCCGCTTTAATACTCGTGCCGATCTTAAAAAAGTGCCTCGTTTTGGTGACAAAACCTTCGAACAAGCGGCGGGTTTCTTAAGAATTGTTGATGGTGAAAACCCTTTAGACAGATCCGCAGTTCACCCAGAATCTTACAGCGTTGTCGAATCAATTGCCGAACAGAACAAAAAAAGCGTTACATCTTTAATTGGCGACAGCCAGTTCTTGCGCTCCGTAAAAGCAGAAGCTTTTGTCAGCGAAAAGACTGGATTATTAACCGTAAAAGACATTATTGCAGAATTGGACAAACCCGGTCGAGATCCTCGCCCTGAATTTAAAACTGCCCAATTCCAGGATGGTGTGGAGAAGATTTCAGACCTGGAACCAGGAATGATCTTAGAGGGAGCGATTACAAACGTAACAGCCTTCGGCGCGTTTGTTGATATTGGTGTGCATCAAGATGGTCTAGTGCATATTTCAGCACTCTCAAATACCTTTGTGAAAGACCCAAGAGAAGTTGTTAAAGCAGGCGATATCGTGAAAGTGAAGGTTATGGAAGTTGATGTGCCTCGCAAACGAATTGGATTATCCATGCGACTCAGCGACGAACCGGGCGAGAAAATCACCGCTCAAGGGCAATCGAAACCCAAACAGAAAGCTAATCGACAAAAATTCGAAAAAGCCGAAGTTAAGAGTAATGGGGTGGGAAGTATGGGAGCACTGCTTGCGCAGGCGATGAAGAAGAAATAAGTATTTTTAAGACTGTGGTGCCCGAAAATAATTTAGGGCACCACATAGACGTGAATATCTGAGCTAATTAGGGCGAAACAGCAATTCCAAATCTGAAGTCACCATCTAAATCAGGATTATCAGCAACTAGATTAATAGCACCATCAACACCTGAAGCCGTGAAAGGGACTGTTACAGGAAAAGGTGTAGATCTGTTATCAATAGTTACTGAGGCCGCGACAAAACTGAGACCACCTGAAGACATAATATCAACATCGGTACCTATACCCGGAGGATTACCTTCAATGTCAAAGTCCTCTAACAAAATTCTTAAGAAGCCAGAAGTCACACCTCCTAATTCCAAAATTCCGTTATGATTAGAAGATGCTACTAAATTGGTAAGGCCAGCATCAGAATAAACCTCTACAGTTAATCCAACGCCATCACCACTGCCAACAACTAAGCCGTGAGCAAAGATAGTTGCTGTATCGTCTCCATCACAATTCGCGCTTGGAATAATGTCAATCAAACATACACCATCCCAAAAGCCATTTGGTTGGTCATAAACATTAGCTTGACCAGAGACACGATCTACGAAGATTTCACCAAACTCCCATGAGCCTGATTCATTCGCATCAAGGAACGGCTCAGGTAAGTCATCTTCGTCCAAATCAAAAACATCAACATCTTCATACACGAAGTTAGCATTTACATCCGCAAAGGTTTCCGTTCCTTCTGTAAAAGCCAAAATAGAACAGCGCTGTCCAGCATCATCTTGGCTAGCATTGTTACTCTCCCAAGTGACTGTACAACTACTATCATCACCAATTTCACACGATGGCTCTATACGTCCGCATTCAGCGAAGAAGTTTACTTGAGTTCCAGTAGCAATATCGTTCCCGAATTGATCGGTTGCACGAATACTAACGTCGATTTCTATACCATCGGCAGAGCCAGCGCGAGAGGGATTAACTGAGGTTTGCGAAAGAGAGAAAGAACGCTGTACGGGTAATCCTGAAGAAACCACAATACTGTCAGACTGCGCTGATATTTGAGTTGCATCGTGCGTAACAATTACTCGGACGTTACCAGCCGCTGTGCCAGATTGTAGTACTGTGCTGACGATCCCTTCAGCATTCGAGATATCTGTTTCTGCACCAGAAGCAATTCTGGCTCCACCGCTTCTATTTTGAGCATCTGTAGTAAAAGTCACCGACTCACCAACAATACTAGCGCCCTGAGCACCCACCAAACGGAAGGTTAGAAGAGATGTCTGGGTACCACCGATACCGGCAAGGCTTAGGAATTCATTCGTTGCGCTTTCAAACGATATCGATAGAACCTGATCAGTTTCAATCGTTAAAGTGACCTGGGCAACGACAACGTCACCTGAAGCTAGTACCGCAGTCGCGGTAACAACGTCTTCGCCACTACAACCATTCGCTGTGTAGTTAGTGGTACCAAAACCGCTGCTGTTAGTTTCCAAGGTTGGAAGACTGAAAGTAGACAAATTCATTGCAAAACATTGCGAACTAAAACTTACCGTCTGCACGGCTGTAACTGGGTCCGCATCACTGTCTACAAAGTTAATACGCAACGTAGTGCTGCCACCGGCCTGCAAGCTAGTATCGTCTGCACCAATAACACCCAGCTGGAAATTAGCACCAGTACCGTTACCAATTCTAACAACCGGATCAACAGTTACTGTTCCACTGTCATCTTCGCCTGTTGCCGATCCGCCACCACCAGAAGAAGGAGCCTCACCGATAGCGTTGTCACTAGAACCGCCGCTACCGCCGCCGCAGGCGACCAATACAAATGATGTGAAAGCAACAACCAAGAACTTAGCTAATACTGCCAAGGTCTTGTTATTGCCAGTGCGAGTAGCTTGCAAATTCATTAACTATTCTCCTGAGAGTCCAATTCTTCAGTCCAGCAAATCCCTTCAACTTTGCGTTGAAAATATGGTTTAGTCACTGGCTTTGTTTGTTAAAATTTTACTTGAACAGTATACGATAGAACCTTGAATACAAAGTAGTTAAAACACTTCGGTAGGTATAAATTTTAATATAGATTCAAAAATACTTAGATTTATTTTAGTAGATTGAGCACTATTGCGATGCAGAGTACAAAAGAACAATTTATACATGTGTGTATCAAGTCACATAAATGAGTACTTATTAACATTCCAAGATTCAAGCCCAGCCTATCACATCATGATTGCGAATCTTTTTAGGCCAATCTAGGCAGTGATTCTCATTACAACAGTGAACTTATCAGCGATTTAAACGCCCCATATTTATCTCACCTTTTACTAAGCTATTGAAATAGCACACTTTACGATGAAAACTTTCTTTAAAAACCGGGCTCTTGCGTTATTTAATACACTTACATTACTTGCTGCGCTCAACAGTGCGAAAAGTTTTGCCGCGGTTGTGATTCAATATCACCACGTTTCTGAGCAGACGCCGAAAATTACCAGCATTACGCCTAAACTATTTTCTGAACAAATAGAATTATTGATTAAAGATAATTTCGAATTTTTAAACGCTACTCAGTTTGCTTCTCTCAATAAGCAACACGATCTAGATCACACCCAAACAAAACAGATACTGGTTACTTTTGATGACGGTTACGAGTCGGTGCTATCGAATGCTGCGCCAATATTGAACGCTCACAATATTCCTTTTGTTGTATTCATTAATCCCTCTTTATTGGGAAAGAATGGATATTTATCTCTGAGTCAGCTCAGAGATCTTCAGAATCAAGGCGCAATTATCGCCAATCACACAATGACTCATCCACATTTGATAAGAACTCTCGATGGGGAGAACCAACAGCAATGGCAAAAAAGAGTCACAAAAGAAATAACCGAAGCCCAGGAATTTATCGAAAAAAACTTCGATAAAACAGCACCGTTTTTCGCGTACCCTTACGGGGAGTTCAATTCAGCACTTAAGAAAATTCTCAAAGAAAAGGGCTTGATAGGATTCTCTCAGCATTCCGGAGCAGTAGGAGCCGATAGTGATTGGCAGGCATTGCCTAGATTTGCCTTTGGAGGAGACTACGGACAAATAGATACCTTTGCTGATAAGGTGAATAGCCTGCCACTACCCTTGGAAAGCATCAGTATCTACGGTGAAACCGGTGCACATTTGTTAGATCCGTTACTGCCGCACACCAGCTCTACTCCCATCGTAAAACTAAAATCAAGTCATTCCATTCAACTAAGCTGCTACGCCAGTGGGCAGGGCAAAATCAATGTCACCAAGCAATCAGATCAATCATTGGTGGTACAAGCAAATTCGCCATTACCTATCGGAAGAAGTCGATATAACTGCACAGCGCCAAGCGATATAACCGGTCGATATTATTGGGTGTCTTTTCCATTTTATCGAAAGAACGAGAATGGCAGTTGGTATTTAGAATATTGAAATTAATATGTAAAAATCAGAAAACTAAAAACATAATATTGATATGAAAAAGGCCACATTAAGTGGCCTTTTTCACGTAATTGTATTTGAAGCTAAAGCGGATTAGATAAACTTCCGTTAAAGATAGGCTCAAAGGCTGTTAACGCATCTCGACTGGTAACATTACCTAAACCATGATTAGGAAACAGATTAGCAAAATTTCCTTGAAGGTTATGCAATGCAAGGTAATTAAGAACCACGGTCTCAACCAACAAATTCACGTTATTCGATGCCGGGGTCGCCGCCGTTTCTACATCACCACTGGCGCGCATAAAGCCAATTTGTTGATGCATGGCTTGCTGACTAGGCGTTGATCCCATCAGTACTGCTCGGGAACCTGGGTTATAAACCAAGAAAAACGCCGATGATGTTTGCTGGTTGTCACCCGTCCAAACGCCTTTACCTCGGCCTTCTACCGATTCATCTCGATTTCCGTTACTGAAGACAGAACCGTCAGTGAAAACATAAAGCATTAACGGACGACCAAGTTTAGCGGCATATTCAATACAAGCACCCATAGCCCTACCAGCGCGAAGGTCGCGTAACTCACCGGTTGCACGATCACCAGTATGGTAATCATAGCCGCCCATGGTGACGGTACCTGCCGCAGAAAAACCATTTACAACTAATTTTGCAATGGAGGCCGTTTTCTCAAATTCGCGATCACCGTTGTACTCGGCGAAAGAGAAAACACCGGCTGGCCCGACAAGATCAGGATCGGCCAATGGATTAAGGTCGTTGGGATTACCAAAACGATCAGCAAGATCAGCTGCGCCAATGTAGCCACATCGAACTAAATCTTTAACTACATCGTCTGCGGTAATTCGAGTATCAACAGAGTTTAATTTCTGATCACTAATGCGATAAATAGATTCCATTACCGCTACCGTATCTTGTTGGCTTAAAAGACCAACAAGATCACCCGTATCAACCAAACCAGTAACATCGCTGGCACGATCGACCTTAGTAGGGCGAACCTCTGGATTGATCATACTGATCGGCGCTTCTGAGTTGCCGCCAGAAATACTGGAGCGCGAACCCACCAAGGTCACTAACTCACCCTCACCGCCGGCAATGTTGATGCCGTACATTGGGTTATGAGGGTTGTTACTGGTGTCATTCTCTGATCGAGCAACAATAACCGCACCGTTGGTACGACCCATGGTGTCGGCTGAGACTTTTTCTAAAATACCACGCAAAAAACCGCTGTCGGAGTGAAACGCCAACCCTAAATCGGTGTTGATAAAATCAGAGGCACCAGCCTGAACATTGGCTGCCTGCGGAACCATATCGGCGGGTAAGCCTTGTTTGACATACCCTTGGGTCGATAAAAAATCCAACTGACCACCACGCTGCCCCACAAGCACATTAGAACCCGCAATGTTAGCGCCACCGGCCAAATCGAAACAGATGAACGGAATTCGGTCAGCCGTAGCTATACCTCCACAAGTGTTATTGAGCACTTGGAAAATATCATCGGACAAAGTCGCATGAGCTTTACGAGGGTTTGCAAACAACCCTAAAACACTGCCACCAACGATGCTTGAAACACCTGCGGCCAAACCCTGTGCGATGAACGAGCGTCGGGTCAGTGGTTTGTGGTCATTAAACAACAACGGCTCATCAAGATTACGAAAGTTTTTTCGTCTGCTCATACAACCAATCCAGGTTTTAATATGGGTTTGTTGCCGGTCACACCAGCAACACTAATTTTTTGTCAACGTTTATTACTGAACCAACATCAATGCACTACCAGCAGCGGCGGCACAGGTCGCAGTAGCGGCAGCGTTAGCATTAGTCGATGTCAAAATACGATCATAAAGTTGTTCTAACTCGCTGCGAACCGAACGAGTTGCGCCACCAACCGGAGTTTCGGGGTCTGGCTGCGTGTTAAGTGCCTGACCTGAATTGACGGATAGACGGTTGGCCAGTAAACGATCTAAGAGTGTATCAATCAGCGCATCGCGACCGGTTAAGCCTTGTGTAGTCACCATTTGGTTACAATAGGCGACAGCAAGTTGAGCAATACCAGTTTGATGCGATGTTAAGAAACCAGAAATATTCTCAACGGTTGGCAACTGCTGCTGCAACGTATTGTAAGACTCGGCAACGTTTGCCTGAGTAATTGGAACACCCGTAACAGATGACAGAGTCGCATTAATCTCTGCAAAGGTTTTAATACCAATATCAGACACAGGCTCCAAATCCAGCGCCGGAGCGGCTGTTGGTGGCGTCGGAATCGGACGATTGAAAGAGCTATTGCCAATTTGATCGAAACTCAAGAAGAACAGATCATCGTCAGGGCCAAAATCCAAAGGTACCAAAGCACCCAATCGTGAAAGCACCTGGCCGTTCACTGGATCGTAACTGGCGGTCGTAATATCAACATCCAAGTTTGCAAATGCTTGGCCTACCTCAGCCTCTTGCCCATTCACACCAAGGTACATGCCTTCAATATGAACCTGACCAATGGTTGCATTAGGATCAAGGCTGATGAAAAACGGCTCGGTAAATAGATACGAGAAGCTGTCTAGCTGCTGAACCTCAAACGCTATATAAGATTCAGAAACATTAGTGTGCTCTTCAACGTTGAAGAGTAAGAAGAAGCGCTCACCAACACCGACTTCAAAGTTGTTAATGATGTCTTCTTGAGACATAGCCCGGTTGTGAATAGCTAACAGTCGAATCACACCCTGCCAAGGATCTGTTCCATCAACTTCGGACCCCAAAACCAACGCAAAGCTGCTGTTCCAAGCATTGAGGTTGCCACCGGCAGCACCTTCTTCTGCGACGAGAACACCATTCACATATAAACGTCGACCATCGACAGGATCAAAGGTAGCAACCACATGTTGCAAGGTAGCTTGTAAAATTTCGTCGCCGTTGTCGGTGCTCAAAGCGGGCTCACCGTTGGCGTCAGAAGTACTGCTGCGAGCAAGAAAATCGTAGGCAAATTCAGTCTGCCCCAGCAATAGGTTTCTCGTATTCGCAGAACCCGAGTAACTGACAATTCGAGCTGGGCCGTCTTGGCTGACATTGGCCGGAACGACCCAAGCCTCAACGGTATATTCACCCGTTGCAGTGATAAGATCATAGAGCTTACGGCTTTGCGATGTCGGCGCTTGGGCACGGCCACCGTCACCGATATCAATACCAAAACCACCTACCCATTCAACATCACCAGTAAGATTTAGGTTAACGGACGGTTCTACACCACTGGTATCAAAAGCGGTTCGTCCTTCACCTTCTGAGAAATCCCAAAGAGCGATTAGATTGGTTTCAACTCGACCGCCGCTGCTGGCAATAATGCCGTCGCTAGTTAAGTTAACCGCGCGACTGATAACCAACGCTGGATCTACTTCGGTCACAGGAATGGTGCCAGATAAGGCTGCAATTGCTTCTGCCATAGTGATGGCGTTGTCTGGACAATCACTCCAGCAGTTGTGAGATTCATTGAGGCGAATCACCAAACGAGAGTTGGTTGGTGTTGCCAAATCAATACGCGGCTGAGCGGCTGCGTAGGCAACATCTACATCACTACTGCCAAAAAATGGTTGCTGTGGTGTGGATGAATCTTCCGAGTGACAATCTGAACAGAATGCACTCAAAAGCGGATAAACCGTCGCCGCAAATTCGCTAGAATCTTGCGGGAAGACCTGTGCACCACCAACGTCACGTAAAACCGGAGCGGTCAGTTCAATAGAGTTTGAAGAAGTGCCAGACGCTTCGGCCCAATCACGAATAAAGCCTTCAATTAAAGTTAAACATACGGAATTTACCGCCAACCAACAGTTATGCGGTTCTGCAACTTTAGTAACTAGGCGCGATTGAGCGGGGTTTTCCAAATCAACCAAGGCATTAACTTCGGCATAAGCTAGGTTGATATCGTCGGTTCGAACAAAGGTCGGCGGTGTTTCACCGGTATCATGACAGGCGCCACAGCGATCTGGACGAGCTAAATTTTCCCACACATTTAACCGGAAGTTCTGAACGTCGTCATTAGCAGGGTCAGGGCCGTTATAAACCACCATCGGTGGAATATCGTTACTGGTGTCTTGGTTTACTATGACATCCGCACCAGAACCACTACTACCACCGCAGGCGGCGAGAGCTAAGGAAAGGGAGATAATTGAAAAATATGCGAATAGTGTCTTCATGATATTCTCCTATTCGCCCTTGCAGTAGTTTGCGCTCTCTGCAAACACTTGTTTTATATTGTAGTTTGTCGATTGAAAACTAGAGACCATTGCATCAATCTGATTTCGATCGGTCGCGTCAACGGGTGGGCGTAAACACACAGTGTTAAATACCTTAGTAACTTGGCAACTTGCAAACGCATCACTGTGAGCAAGCTCCATACTCATACTTCTCGCACCAGATCCCGTGCCGGGCAGCGATTCATCCCAACCGATGGCGCGGTTAATTCCTTGGCGCCAGTAGTTATCCCAATTATCGTTAGGCGTGATAAATCCAAATGGGAAACTATTACTGTTGATCAGGTATTTTTCTTGAACACGAGTCCCAGTAACCGGGTCAATGTCTCCGGCTCTGTGGTAGTCAATCTGACCATTCTCACCGGTCGGGTCGGTATCAACATCAAAATTCCATGAGTAATAAGCGTATGCTTGAGCTAAAGGGTCCATTCCCGAATGGCAACCCACACAGTTATTAAGGAAGACTCGGCTATCACCACCCGGACTTCTCGATACATCTTGGCGGATTCGGTCTGGAATTCTTGTGTTATCTTGAAGCTGCTCAAGATCGGTACAAAGATGATTCAACAAGGTAAAGCGGAACATTGCCCGGTTGGTACCGGCAAAAAAGAAAGCTCTCGCTCCAGCACGACTGGTAATGATTCCCGATGCTGCATCGGACGGTAACCCGGTAACCTCAGACTGCACTCGCAGCTCTAAGTTATCGCGAAGGTTGATACCGCGTGATTCGAGTTGCTCGTAATGATTGTTGTTGCTGTTAGAGTAAGCCGCAACGCCCGTGCTCGCAGCACCAACGTAAAGAATGTCGTCGTAGAGAATACGTCTAAAATCGATTTCATCTCGTGTTGCACCAATAACGGTGGCGGTGTAGTCATTCAACGGGCGAAACACGTCCTCGTCACGATTAGTCCAGGGTGTCACCCAGTTTTTAACCGTCACGCTGTAAAACCGCTCATCGTTCATGGCTATTCGAGCAGCCTGAACGCCATTTCCCTCGGCAATTAAATTGGCCATGGCCAATAACGTTGACTCAGTGGCTGGGGCACCAACCAAACGGTCATGCATGCGTTTGGCCTGTTCAAAAGGCCCTGCTTGCACGGATGTTGAAAGAGCTAGAGCTACAGCAAAAGCAGCACATTGAGCTACATTTTTGGTAAACGCTCGCAAGGTGAACCCTATTTCATTATCTAGGCTAATCATGTGATTTCGCAGAATGTTCTCAGTATTTTGAGCTGAATGGACAGAATCCATCATCGTTGTTAACCACAAAGTTTAACCTTTAATGGTTAGAAACTTGTGTTTATTGCAACACAAAATCTTCAAATTTAAGGAATAGCACTTTCTTATCGGAATCATCAGTGCAAATAATGGTTGCCTCGGCAAACCAGCATCCAAGTCAAATTCACTGATATTATGCGGATAAAAACCGAGATAGACAGGACTTGTTCGCGCCAGTAGATGTTAAACAAGTCTCAAGTTAGAGCATCACTAATGTCTAAATTTAAATAACATCTAAACATAACAAAATTATATTCTAATAATCTTTAAATTATGTATTCTCAGTTATTAATTGCTAATGAATAAACCAAACATCTGATAAATCTAGCATTTTTCTGTTTGTCGTTTTTAATCCCGAATCTTGTGCTTTCGAGCTGTGCTTTTAATTTCGTGAATTATGGCACGGATAGATTTAGCGGATTTCCAGACAATTCAGGGCATTAAAAGTCTGTGCGAAGACTCAGTGCTAGTAAAACTAACTTCACACACTTTGAAAGATTACTCAGAGCAATTTAACTGGCCTGCGTCGGTTGCTACTTAGGCCAAAGCCTTACCGAGCACCTTATTTAACCATCATTTGGGAAACCCCATGTTGTTACGTCGTTATCATCGTCTGTATCTGCCAACTCTTTTAGCAATAGCACTTACAGGCTGCGGCGGCGCAGGCTCCAGCGGAGGCAATGGTGGTGTCAGTTCGGGCGACGAGCCCGATGTGGTTGTTCAAGATATTCCCATCGCATACATTCGCCGACCAATACCGGTTGATGATAACGGCGATATGATTGCTAACGAACTGCTCGACCCAACGCAATTTTTCCCAGGGGCCGAGTTGATTATTCGTGAACGAGCCGATTCAGATGCACAAGAGTTTATTGTTACTGAGGGAGTATTTGCCGAAGGCGAGCTTTACGATGTAAAAGATTTGAGCGTATCCAACGACGGCGAACTGCTGCTATTTGCAATGCGAGCGCCTGAAATCGAAGACGCCGATGACGACGAACAGCCCACTTGGAACATTTGGGAATACAACCTTGCGGAAAATATTCTGCGCCGAATCATAGTCGATGACATCACCGCCGAGGCAGGCCAAGATGTGAACCCGCATTATCTTCCTGATGGCAGAATTGTTTTTTCTTCTACTCGCCAAGAGCGCAGCCGTGCCGTCTTACTCGACGATGGCAAACCTCAGTATGCCGCTCAAACAGAAGCTAACGCTGAAGATGGCTTTGTTCTGCACGTCATGGAAAATACCGGCATTAATATTCAACAAATCACTTACAATCAAAGCCACGATTTACAACCCACCGTGATCGCCAACGGACAAATCGTATTCAATCGTTGGAGCAACAAAGATCGAACCAACCGTGTTTCACTGTTTAGCATTCGCCCAGACGGTCAAGACAATCAACAGTTATATGGCTATAACAGCCAAACCACAGGCTTTGAAGGCTCACAAGCGATTTTTTTTGATCCGAAACCTATGGCCGATGGCAGGATGCTCGCCCTACTTCGAACGCGTAACTCCACCAACTGGGGCGGCGACATAGTTGCAATTGATATTGATAATTTCAGTGACGCTAACCAAGACATCAACCTGCCCATAAATGTCGACAACCCCGGTGACGCCGACATGACCGGCGGGCAAGAATCCTTGGCATTTGGTGTGATTCCTGTCGATAACAACCCAAATACTATTTCTCTGAATGGGTACTTCGCCGCGGCTACAGACCTGTTTGACAGTACCTCAAGACTGCTCGTGAGCTGGACAAACTGCCGATTAGAAGATCCAAATACCGGCGCGACACTCGCCTGTACCGACGATAACTTTACAATTGAAGGCATTACCGAAGCACAACCATTGTATGGGCTTTGGATTTACGATTTATCCGCCCGAACGCTTCTGCCAATCTTTCCGGCTACAGTCGGTGTCATGTACACCGATGTGGTCTCCTTTGGCGCCAGAGCAGAAGATTTGTTCTTGGCCGATCGACAACCCGGCGTCGAGCTTGATCAAATGCAGGTTGACGCTAACCTTGCCGAACTGCACATTCGCAACGTTTACGAAACTAACGGCGAAGATACCAGCATTGGTATCGCAAGGCTCGCTGACCCTGTACTTACAACAGCGGCGCAACGTCCAGCTCGCTTCTTAAAAATAGAAAAAGCCGTTAGCATTCCCGACGATGAGGTGTTCGACTTCGATCGCTCCGCTTTTGGTTTTTCTAACTCGATGCGCGAAATAATTGGGTATGTGCCTGTTGAGCCCGACGGCTCGGTAATGACGTTGGTTCCAACTGATGTCGCATTAACCGTATCCATCACCAACGCCCAAGGTCAACGTATTAGCCGAACCAGCCCAACGTGGTTTACCGCCCGCCCTGGTGAAAATATTCAATCCAATGATTTGAGCATTGCACTGCGTCGCCTCGATGCGAGTCAACCATCCAGTAACCCCGGCGCACCGACAAACGGCTTCAACTTCCCAAATACCGAACCTCTACTTATCGCCTTTGAAGGCGAAACCATGGCTGAGACTTTTGCTCGCATTAACGGCATTCGTGAACCCAGCGTCGATTTGATTTTTGTCGACGACTGGACCGACCCGAATATTCGTCCAAAAGACCCGAGCTTCTCCTTTTTGTATGCCGACCTAGAAACACAAGCACCAGCCATTGAGGCCTGCCAAGATGATTGGGACGCAACCTGTAGAACCATCATCCACTATCCCGACCACATTCAACCCCTCTGGGATTTAGAACGCATCACGCTTGATATCAATGGTAACGAAATCAGCAACAACACCTGCACAGTTTGTCACAGTACTCGTGATGCTATGGATCAACTTCAGGTTCCGGCAGGTCAGCTCGAGCTCGGCCAAATGCCACTAGACGGGAATCAGCAATTTCGCTCATTTAGAGAACTATTGGCTAATGATACCGAGGATGCCATTGTTGATGGGGCCCTCGTCCAAAGAACCGAAGAAGAATTCGCTCGGGATGAAAACGGCAATGTCATTTTTGAGACAGACGCCAACGGCAATATCATCCTTGATGAAAATGGCGCACCAATACCAGTAATAAATATCATAACCTTCCCTGTCGTTCGCAGCATGATTGCTAACAATGCACAAGCGAGCTCTTTCTTCGATATTTTCGAAGCTGGAGCCAGCCATGAGGGATTCTTGTCCGACGCTGAACTAAAACTCATTAGTGAGTGGCTAGATTTAGGCGCACAGTATTACAATAACCCTTTTGATGCTCCGGAAGATTGAGCATTAACTCGCTAAAAATACGGAATATATTTTGTCGCTGCCTACTTACTTCACTCGCCTAATCTGCGTTTGTAGTCTACTGTTCATCACGCCTGCGTGTTTGGCCAAAGACGCTACCAACGTCATAGTTGATACAGGATACATTGATGTTCACACAGGCCCTGGCCGAGGCTACCCTGTTTTTCATGCCCTTGAAAAAGGCGAAACCATTGAGCTACTAAAACAGCGCACCGACTGGATTAAAGTTAAAACCAAGCGCGGAAAAAAAGGCTGGATTCACGTCAGTGACGTTAACAAAACTCGTGGCGTAAACGGAGAAGTGGTAGCGTTTTCTACGCCGGGATTTGAACAATTCTCAAACCGCAAGTTTGAACTTGGCTTTTCGGCTGGGCAGTTCGAAAATTCTGACTCCATAAGCGCCTATGTGGGCTGGCATCTCAACAAAAACATCGCTCTTGAAGCTCACGCAACTCAAGTGGTTGGCGACTTCTCAGACAGCAGCATGTTTACCGCAAACGTTGTGTTAACACCATTTACGAACTGGAGAATCACTCCCTTTGTAACTTTAGGCGCAGGCACAATTGATATCAGCCCAGATGCAACTCTGGTGAGCACCGAAGATCGCACTAACGACGTTCTTCAAGTGGGTGGCGGAATTTACGGTTATATTGGACGTCGTTTTGTTGCACGCTTGCAATACAACAACAACACACTGGTCACGGATCGCAACGAAAATGAGGAGATTAACGAATGGCGACTCGGAATAACGGCTTTCTTTTAGGCCTTGCCATAGTTGCGACTGCAATCAGTTCGGTTTCTTACGCACAAGATGATGATGTTTTAGAAGCGATTATTACTCCAGATTTGGAGCGTCGCGAAATCAAAGAAAGTGATCTAGACGCAGAAGATTTTGAAGTCGGCCTCTACTTTGGTGTGATCAATATCGAAGATTTTGGCAGTAACGACGTCGTCGGTGTTCGATTTGCGTATCATGTGAGTGAAGATTTTTTTATCGAAGCGGCCTACGCAGAAAGCTCTCTTAGCGAAACCAGCTTCGAGCGTCTATCGGGTGACATTCAGTTATTGACAGATGATCAACGCGACGTCACCTACTACAATTTGTCTGTTGGCTATAACTTTTTGCCCGGAGAAGTGTTTCTTGGCTCCAAAAGAGCTCTGAATACCAATTTTTATTTGATTGCCGGAATTGGAAGCACCGAGTTCGCCGACGAAGAGCAGTTTACCTACAACGTTGGCGCCGGCCTCAATGTCTTTCCAACAGACTGGCTAAGTATTCGTCTGGATTTTCGTGATTACATCTTTGAACATGATATTTTTGGCGAAACAGTAAGCACGAATAACCTAGAGGCCACATTAGGATTCAACATTTATTTCTAACTGTTGTCATACGTCCGTTCAAATTGGCCCAACTAACAGATTATCGAGGATTAAGGATATGACTCTTAAACAACTATTAGCTCCATTGGCAACGCTGGCTCTGGGACTAACACTTATGACATCTACCGCCAATGCATCGGTAGAGCTCGACATTAAAGCCCCTGACTTTACGCTTAAACAACGCGGCGGCGAGAACTTCCGCCTGTCTGAGCATCGCGGCGAAGTGTTGTTCATCAACTTTTGGGCATCTTGGTGTGGCCCTTGCCGCCAAGAAATGCCGCTTTTGGATGAACTGCATCAACGCTACAGCGACGCTGGCTTTAAAGTCATTGGTATCAGCATTGATGAAGAACAATCTGCCGCTGATGCCATGCTGAAAAAAATCCCTGTTACATTCCCAGTTCTATACGATTCACAAAGCTCCGTAAGCCAGTTGTTTGATGTAGACGCCATGCCGACCAGCGTATTGGTTGATCGCAACGGCAACATGCGCTTTTTGCATCGCGGCTACAAACCAGGTTACGAAGACGACTACCGCGCACAAGTTAAAGAGTTGATCCGCGAATGAATCGAGTGATTCAACTGATCCTTTTATGGTGTTTGCTCATGCTGATGGGCTGCACCATAAAACCTTGGGTAAAACCCTATGAACGCCAAAATTTGGCCGATCCTATTATGAGCTTTGAGCGTGATCCTGTAGCAGCGGCTTACATCAATCACGTTTATGACGCTCGTGAAGCAGCACGTGGAGCCGAAGGCGGTTCTGGCGGTGGCTGCGGTTGTAACTAATCTGAAAGCATTATGAATAAAACTGCTGCAATACTGTTTCTGCGTTCATTCGTCCTGTTAACCGCGTCATTTGGTTTGTTAAATACAAGCAATGCCGCTGTGCTGCCCGAAGATCGAGCCGATATTCTCTACCACTCTTACGATGGCGGCGGTGTAAAAATCGACGGTCCATCTATTTTGGTTCGTAAAAATATCGCCGATAAAGTCTCGGTTTACGGTAATTATTATGTCGATGAAGTCACCGGTGCATCCATTGACGTAATGACCTTTGGTAGTCCGTATACCGAAGAGCGGGAAGAATTCAGTGTTGGTGCAGATTATCTGTACGACAAAACCATTATGAGTTTTGGTTACACCAACAGTAACGAAAACGACTTTGAAGCCGAAACCTACAACATTGGTTTTAGCCAAGATTTCTTTGGTGATTTATCTACCTTATCGATTGGTTTCACCTACGGTGAAAATACCATTGGCCGTACCGGTGATCCTGAGTTTGAAGAGTTTTCCGACTCGAAGCGCTTTCGTATCGGACTCACCCAAGTTATCACCAAAAACTTTTTGCTAAGCCTAAATGCCGAAACCGTTACCGATCAGGGCTTTTTAAATAACCCCTATCGTCAAGTGCGTTTCTTAACTGGCGATGGCACAACCGCCTCTTCGCGCAGCGAACTTTATCCCAACACTCGCAACAGCGATGCGTTTTCTATTAAGGGTATTTACTATCTCCCTTACCGGGCATCATTACGTGCCGACTATCGCACCTATTCCGACAGCTTTGGTGTAGAAGCAGAAAACTACGAAATTCGTTACGTTCATCCACTCAAAAGCGTACAAGGCTTAATTTTAGAAGCGCGAGTTAGAACCAACGACCAAACCCAAGCAGACTTCTACTCAGACCTACTACCCTTTGATGGCGCCACCAACTTTTTTGCCCGCGACAAAGAACTCAGCACCTTTACCAGTATTCAATTTGGCTTTGGAATCTCCTACGAACTTAAAGCCAAATGGCTTTCAGCTTTCGACAAAACCACCATCAACCTTCAATACGACCGCATCGAATTCGACTACGACAACTTCAGAGACCTAACCGCCAACCAAAACGGCGAATTCGCCATTGGCGAAGAACCCCTGTACAGCTTTGAAGCCGACGTAGTCAGACTGTATTTATCGTTTTGGTATTAGCGAGACAGTATAAGAACATTGAAAAATATACTCCTATTAGCCTAGCTTAATAATCTGTTAGCTAGGCACTTCTCAAAGATCCGTGCTCTCCCCCTACTTTAGAATTAATTAAGCACCCACCTAATTATTAATAATAAAAATCAAAGATATAAAATTGATACATTTTATTTATAGGAACCTCTGATTAACCTCCGAGATCTGCCATAATATCTCGTCTGCAAAT
>CALMJT010000222.1 GCA_937864365.1 uncultured Alteromonadales bacterium
ATTTTCAATTTCTGCCCTCTGATTAAATCAAGGATGAGTTAATCAGAGGTTCCTACAAACTGTTTAAAAACGCTAATAACTGTTTTCTTTCGTTGGCCGGTAAGTTCACAAAAGCCTGCTGGCTAGTTTGAGCTTCGCCGCCGTGCCAAACGATGGCTTCGGTGAGATTTCTGGCTCTACCGTCGTGGAGGAAACCAAACTCACTGTTTACCGTGCTGGTTAAGCCAATTCCCCACAGTGGAGCTGTTCGCCATTCAGTGCCACTAGCATTAAATTCACTGCGATGGTCGGCCAGACCTTCTCCCATGTCATGCAACAACAAATCGGTAAAAGGGTAAATAGTTTGGTTACTAAGCCAAGGCATATCGGGTACTTCTGGGGTTTGCCAGGATACCTTGTGACAATCGGCGCAGCCGATGGTTTGGAATATTTCAGCTCCCGCGGTTATCGTGGTTTCGTCGTTAATTCTTCGCAAAGGAACAGCAAGATTGGCGGTGTAGAAGGTTACTCGATCTAAGATTTTATCGCTGACTTCTGGTGACCCACCGTTAATTGCCGATGTGCAGTCGGTTTGAGATTGTGTGCAGTCGTCGTGAGCAACAATTGAGCTGGTTAAACCCATGTCGCCGGAAAACGCAGATGCATTTTGTTGTTTCAGATTGGGTTGTCCGGCTTTCCAGCCGAATCGTCCTAAATCTTGGGATTGCGTCGCTAGATTCCAAACCGTGTTTGCTTTACCTGAGATACCATCTTTGTCTAGGTCATCTGGATCGGCGTTCGCCAGAATTTGTTCATTCGATAAAGCTGCGAGATAACCCAAACCAATCATCGCTGGTGCAATACGAACAGACGTTTGTAGATTGTCGAGAGGCGCGTCGTAAATGGTGTTTTCGATAACAGCTATGGGTTTTCTGAGTTCAACTTTTTCATCGCCCGATAATGTCTGCGTTTGATATTGGTATTTAAAACTCAGTTTTGCTTCGGGTTCTAATCCTGGAATCGCCATGTCTTGTAACTGTTCACCAAGAATCGGATGAGTAAGCACCGAGTGTTTTGGATCAGATGATGGGCCAATACTTAATCGAACCAAGAGTGATACGTGATTATCGTCATCACTAGCCGGTAAATGGCCGCGACCGTCTTTAATATGGCAATTTTGGCAGGCATTGGTATTAAAGTAAGGACCTAAGCCATCCCGCGCGGTTGTTGAGGAAGGTGCGGTAACCCAAGGATTTCTGAAAAAGCTGTTGCCGACGCTGAAATTGAGCCGCTCGGTAAGCGGCATACTAGCGGATGGTAATGAGAATGCATTGGTGGTGGTGTTTGCCACGGCATTGGCGCCGCCAATATTTTCTGGAATTTCAACGATGACACGTTGTTTTGTTGATTGTTGATTGTCTTGAGGTGAAAAAATATCGCATGCCGAAACAATCGTCATTACAGCAATGCTAACACCTAGGGTGGTTGTGCGACGGATTACGCTGCTCATGTTCTTGCCTTGATTTGTTCATCTGCAAATTCAGATTGTTCGCTATTTTACAGATTTTCCGTTGATGCGAATCAATATCATATGAAAGAAATTCTAAATAATAAATTTATTCTTTCTGGGTTGCTACACGGCTGCATAGATTTCTAGATTTGTGCCACGGGTCCGTAGTGAGGCACGCTGCTTTGGTGTACCTGCGATTTAGCTACAGGAGCCTCTGATTAACGCACGAATGAATCAATAAGAGCGCAAAAATCAAAAATGTGATTTACAATTTCTTAATAATTTCAATGACTTATTGTTGTTTGGCGTCAAGGAGCATCCTTTTTCCTCTGGAAGCTCCGTTTGAGTTTTTGGTATACGTTAAATCGAGTGGATTGCGATGGGGTTACCGAATTTCGCCTAATTCACAAGCACAACCTTTATGCTTATCAATTAGGCGATTCGGAGAAGATTATTCAGCGGCTAAATCGGGGTTTAAATTATCAATACCAAGCGTCGCTGCGACCTGTTCAATTAAGGCAGTCTCTTGTGCTAAAGACGCAATGGCGTTGTTGATTAAGGCCACACCGCGATCGTTGCCTTCGGCAATCATTTGATCAAACTTCATCGGTGATGTTTTATCTTCCGCTGCGTTAACCATGGCTTGAAACTTCGCTTGAGTATCGGCGAGTTGATGTTGCATCTTTTGGGCGAGGTCTGGATTTTTCTGGGCGACAAGTTCCGCAAGCGAGTCTGTAGAAAAGAGCTGTCCGGTTGAACGTTGATATTCGCCAGTGTAAACATTCACGATGGCTTTTGCGTTGTCGAAGTAACCGTTGTGCGTATTGTCGCTGAAGCAATCGTTCTCATCTTCAGGCGAGTTGGCCTCAAGGGCAACACGCATTCGGTCACCAGCTAATTCGCCAAACGCCAAAGATCCCATGCCGAACAGAATTCGTGACAAAGCTTCATTGGTGGATAAACTCACAAATGCGGCTCTGTAATTATCTTGTTTGGGCGCCCATTGCGCTTCTAAATAAGCGATGTCAGAGACCAAAAGTTTTGTCGCTGCTAAAAGATAATCACGTCGGCGATCACAATTGCCATTGGTACAGGCGTCACCAATAATAAAGTCGGTGTAAGGCCGCTCGCCCGCACCCAATTCAGTACCGTATAAATCTTGACCCCACAGCAAAAACTCTATGGCGTGATAGCCGGTTGCAACATTCGCCTCAGAGCCGCCAAACTCGTTTAATTGCTCAAGAAGTTCCGGAGATAACACCGATAGATCGTATTCTTTGGCACCTAACGTTAATGACTTCGAAGCAATGATGTTGGCCGTAGCGCCCGAATTACCTAGCTCGCCAAGATACGAGTCATCGACGTAATCAATAAATCCTTCGTCCAACGGCCAAGAATTTAGACGCAGGTCTTTCTCATCGACAATGGAATGTCCAAATCGAAAGGCTTCAGATTGTTGGTACGGACGTCTGGCTGCGATCCATGCTTTTTGGGCAGCGACTAATTTGTCATGGGATGGATCTGCTAAAAAAGTGTCGATGGAATTCTGTAATTGTTGGGCCGTTAAGAGAGTGTCTTCATAAATAGTATGGGCAAGATCGGCATAACCATTCACAACATCTTTTTCTGTAACTGCCTCTGTGGCAGCGGAAACGCTAACTAAAGAGATAAGACTCAAGCCTACTAACATATTTCTCATAACAGTCCTCAAATAGAGCTTGGATCCGTCTATTTCCAAAAACTCGGTAAAATCTATTGGCTAATTTTTTACGAAAATTCAGACACGATAATAAAGTTAGTAATAATTATTATCAAATAGAAGCGTTACTACTGGGAGTTTTACCAGCTAATTGGCTGATTTTTAGTGTAAAAAGTAAACGATCGTAAAATTGATTTTCGATTGCTGGAGTGTCTGTGGAATAAAAGACACAATAGTCCAAACCAAAGTGATTAAAAAGATTGTTCGTGCATTTTCTTGACCTAAAACAGGGCAAATAGATGCATCAATTGTTTAGAAGGGTTAATTTCGACCGAGTGTATTCGTAATTGGTTCAATATTGAAATATATAGACTGGCTTTTTATGAATAAAAATAATTACAAATTATGCATATCACTGAGTCGACAAAACGTATATGTATCTTAAGAAAATTACGCTAACAATATTGGGTCTATTTAAAGGGACTGTTTGCCATATTTTGTAAAAACACCCATTGTGAGTGTTTGAGAGTTTATGAAATAGAGCGAGTTTGTAATTAACAATAAATCTTATTCAAATAAATGAAATTGCCTAAGACTACTTTATTTATTGAATTAGCTACGGATGTGTATTTTTGAACAGACATTTTTGACAAGCAATTTTACGGTGGAAAGTGCGTAAATTGCTTAAGTTTGTTCCGGTGGCTTGATTGATCTGAATAATCAAGTTTGCGTATTTATGAATTAACGATATTGAGAATAACCTGCCAATCTATCAAAAGTTAAAAACATTGTTCACGGAATACTATTTTTTGATTGCGTTTTAAGTTTATTCTTAATGCAAACAAATGGACGGTAACAATGAGTGTAACCTTATCAAATTGAATTGTATGGATCAAAGAGAGTTGTATGGTATTTAGTAACAAAGTTACTGATTTGACTGTCTCGAATGTCGTTTGGTTCTGTGTTAGTGAAGTTTATTTTCAAATGTAAGTTTTCATTATTAGAGCAGCTTTTATCGCATCGCTAAAACCATGCAAGTAGGGCTTTAATTGCATCGACCATGATTGAATTTTATCGAGACTGTATTTTTTTAAATCTTGAAATTACATCGTGTTAAACAGAGTAAAAAATTACAGGTAGTTATTCTGTTTTAGCTGGTCTCAGATATCAATGACAATAATTGTTAAAAATATAACGCTAAGAAGCCGTTATTTTTAGGTACGGAATTTAGTATTTGTTGATCATTTGTTGAAATATGCCGTCGCTCAAGATGTGGTAAAAGTCGCATTATTTTGAGTAATTGAATGTAAGAGTGTTATCGGCAAAATTCGATGCGCACCGTATTGAAATATAATTTTAACTAATATTCAAATTAATATAAAAAAATATCTTCTAAGTAGTTAGTGTTTTAAAAAGTAGTGCTTCTTTAATCATATGTTGTGTGGCAGTGGTATAGAATTATTGACTAATCAACTTTCACTAGCAATTTGCAATGTAATAAAAATTACAAGTTTAGAGTTATTGATATGACAGATACGGACAGGTCCGAAGGGAATAACCTGAAAATTGGATTGTTAGAAGACGATGTTGCTCAGGCGGAGTTGCTTAAGCAATGGTTGTCGAATGATGGATATCAGGTTTTTCATGCCGATAGAGTGAGCAGCTTTATTGAATTAATGGAAAATCAACCATTAGATATGGCAATTTTAGACTGGCAATTGCCTGATGCAACCGGGCTTGATGCATTGCGATGGATTCGTGAGCATCAGTCATTGGAGTTGCCTGTTATTTTTTCTACCCAACGTGACAGTGAAGACGACGTTGTTGAAGCTTTGAAGGCCGGAGCTGACGATTATTTGATTAAACCGCCTCGCCAAGGCGAGATGTTAGCTCGTGTTGCGGCAATTAGCCGACGTGCAGGTCTGAAAACCGATGATCATTTTATTCGTCTGGCGCACGTCACGATTGATACGCGTAACAAACAAGTTTTTGTGGATGATCAAGAAGTAAAAATGACTCGCAAAGATTATCAATTGGCCGTGTGTGTCATCCGTAATCAAGGTAAGTTACTGTCGAGAGAGTTTTTGTTAAAAGAGGTTTGGGGAGTTGATGCAAATCTCAATACGCGTACCGTGGATATGCACATCAGTCGTATGCGCAGGAACTTGAAAATAGAACCTTCTTGCGGCTTTTGTATAAAAACTGTTTATCAACACGGATATCGATTAGAAAAAGTAGAGGCATAGTGCCTCTACTTTGATACGTAATTTATCGTTAGTTTTTTTAACCGCAGTTTTTCAATGGCAGTGTTTGTTGGCTGGTTTTTATTGGCTAGTTTTTATTGATATTTCATAGCATTTTAATTTCCGTAGTTTTTGTGAGGAAAAGAGTTGGGTTAGCTAAAATTTTTTGATTGAAATTACTCCTTTCCGCATGTGTGTTTACACACAATTCTTATTTTCAAACAGATAGTTATCAATTCCCCAGCGTGCTTATCATAATGTAATGAATTTTTTGCTTAACGATTTTAAAAATCGTAGATTTAACGACGTTTTTATCAGATTTTTGCTTAAACGTTGATATTTTAAATCGAGAAAATACGGTCATTAAAGTCTGTGGTGCAATGTTTAAGGTGTTATTTCTTATAGGGTGAAAACATACAAAGAGGCTGGGTCATTGAGTGCCGTATTTTAAGTGTTTAGTCTTCAAGCTAGGGTGATAGTGGGTTGGTCTGCGGTCGGCGAGAAATTTCTGGTGGACTCCTCCAGAACTTAATCAAAGGGCAGAAATAGTCGGTGCGATACTCAATTTCTTCACAATTTCAATCACTTGCCTTTCTTGAAATGGGTGGTCTATCCATCTGTCACAGATAACTCTGGGTTAATTAGTATTGCCTGTTCTGAATCAAGGGACACAAATTGCAAGTGTCATCTAATATCGCTGTGTAATTTCAGTGACTTATTTTGTAGTTAAATACCTATTTCGAAATATCTAGGTTTGTCGCTGCTCATAAACTGTTAGAATGGCAGTTGCTTATGAGCTGAATATTTTTATTGTGAATACAGATGTATTGGTCATTTAAATAACGCTCTGTCGTTGTAAAGACCAGAAGTTGGAGAGGGTAGAGGTCGTTAGTGGTT
>CALMJT010000223.1 GCA_937864365.1 uncultured Alteromonadales bacterium
GCATGATGAATTGCAGACTTTTTTACCTTCGCTCCCTGAAATATCGCATATTTTATAGTTACCATCGCATAACTCTCCAACTTCTATGATATTATTTCCACAGGTTGGTGTTTGGTTATACAAACCTCTTATCTCTGTTATGTTTAATGCACCATTATATATTCTTACTTCATCAATCAATCCTTCATAATCCCATGTTGTTGAATAAGATTTTGCACACACTTAAGTAAAAACGGGGCCAAGATTGGCCCCGTTTTCTGTTTGTTTGAAATTAATGCTTTGGATTGTCTGCTTCTTCCCAACCGGTGATCATGGCCTTAATGTGTGCTGTCAATGTATGGCCGGTAGTCGTGAGGTAGACATGAATAAAGAAGAAGGCTGTCATCATAAAGGCACCCAGTGTATGTGCAATGGCGACCCACTCCAGTGACAGATAATTGTTTAAGCCCCATTTAGTCCAGTCGCCATAAAACAGATAGAGCAGACCGGAAACCCAGATGAGGGGAGAAATCATTGCCAGTAATGCCAAGTAGGCTAGACGTTGTAGCGGGTTATGTTTTTGTAGTGCCGTTTTGTGGAATGGGTGTGGCGCGTTGGTAAAAATGCCAATCGTGTAATAACGAATCATCGCCGTAACATTTTTTAGTGAGGGAATGTACTGACGCCATTCCCCGGTCGTAAATTGCCAGAAAATGGTGAAAGCCCAGAGGGTGATCAGCGTCCATGCTGCAACTGTGTGAAACTGGACGGCGCGACCAAAACCGAGAAGGCTGTAGGTCCCATGGATCTCAAAGCCGGTGACCATCATGATGATCACCAGTAATGCTTGTGACCAGTGCCAGAATCGCTCGTATCGCTTATAGATATAAATACGTGTTTGTGTATTATTCATCATGCTTATCCTTACGGCGACGAGTGATGTAGCGGACCGTGCCATGCAATACACCAGCACCAATTGATCCGGCCACAGCTAACCAACCTATCGTGTCAATCCACCGGTTGTAATCGCGACCAGGTATATAGATATCTTTAATTTCAGCCAGTCGACTATCAGGGTTTCTAGAGTGACACTCTGAACACTTCACGGTGTCTTCTTTCGGTGCGACCATGTGCGTGATGAACCAGTTCATCCGTGTTTCGATGAATCCATACTTGCCGCTGTAGGGAAGTCCTGCGTAATCCATACCCGCTTTGATTGATTTGTCGTAATCAAAGTTTTCCCAGAAGGAGGTGTCATCCTTCCCATAAACATGATTCACAATCAACGTTTTGTTGACGACATCGTATGGCTGTTTGCCCACCATAACCTTGAATGGCCAGATGCGGGCATTGGGATCGCTGGCAGAGCCTTCAACGGCGTTCAGCTCAAGAATTTTGGTATCATCAATTTTGTCGGTAATCGATACGCTCTTGACGGTGCCGTTGTACCACTTGTACGTCGGGATCACGTTCTCGCCGTACTTGAAATCACCCTTTTCAGCCGAATAGATCATATGACCATGATCATCCTTGATGAAAATCGGTTTCCCCTGCTCATCGCGTTTTCCGGCCGTTGACCAATCCCAGAGTGTTTTGGTGCCAATACCACCCCGAGCAAAAGCGGGGATATGACAGGTCTGGCACGCAAGTCGGTCATTGTGATTGTTAATGACTTCTTTCTTGTGTGGGGCATTGCCATGACAGGATTGGCAGGTTGCCCGGTTCTTGTCATCGCCTATCGGTGTATCCATGCCATGGGGGTCGTTGGGCTTTCCCGTATAACGGCTGCCCGATACTTGGTGCTTATTAAAGGTATGGCAATCAGCGCAAGAAAGGTTAGCGCCTTCAGGCGACATGTGCACATCTAGGTTCCGGGGTGGGTTGATGAGTGAGCTATCCAGATCGCCGTGCTTCACTGCATCACCACCCCCGCCACTGAAGTGACAGGCGCCGCAATTCTTTCTGCCCGGTTTACCGACATGCTGGGCAATTTTGGTCAGATCCGGTGGCTGGACAATCTTGCCGCTCCCTTTGGGCATCTCCCGTGGTTCATATAGTGGGTGCCCCGCATCCGTGGCAATCTTCTTGTACGTACCTGTCGTGTCGTGACAGGCTAAGCAATCAACATTGTCCTGGTTGCTGAAATCGTAGTGCTTGTCTTTCCAGTTGTAGCCCGCGTGGCAGCTAGTACACCGAGGTTCATTCGAAAGAATAGAGCCGCAGAAATTATTAGCGATGTGCTGCTTGCCCAGTTTTTGGCCACTGAGGGGATTTATCGCCTCCCACTTCCAGTGAATACTCTCCATTACTTGGTGCCCAGCCATATTGTGGCACTGCAGACATGCCTTGGTGACTTCTGGCCCTGATTTAAATGGCCCTTGTAGCGCTGGGAGTTTGCTGTGATCCGTTGTGGACGCAGGAAGTTTGCTATTGGCGGCGAATGTAGTGTCAACGCTAACTGGTGTGGGCGGCGAGTTTGCGGCAAGCGACCACGAAGCTGAAATGAGCACCGAGCAGGAAAAAATTAC
Source organism: uncultured Alteromonadales bacterium (assembly GCA_937864365.1). GTDB lineage: Bacteria > Pseudomonadota > Gammaproteobacteria > Pseudomonadales > Cellvibrionaceae > Sessilibacter. The sequence continues at coordinate 2,508 of CALMJT010000223.1, forward strand.
AAAACCGATGTGTTTCGATATAGAAGGTTTCATGACGATTTAATCGTTTGATATTATTTAACATCATAAATCAACCATCGATGAAAAAAATTGATCTATATCAAAGTCCGGTCAAGTTCTCCTCGATTTGTCATTACATAAAACTATTCGAAACTTAATGCTTTAGGTGTCTCGGTCGGATAACCGGCTGCACACCAGGCATCAAATCCGCCGGCAATACTATGAACGCTGTTGTAACCGAGTTTGGCCAGTGACTCTGCCGCAAGTGCACTTCGGCCACTGGTTTTACAGTAAATAACGATTCTGCGGTCACGATCCATCAAATGCGGTTCCTGGCTCATCCGAAACTCCAGCATGCCGCGTGGAATATTTAGGGCAGCGGGGAGGTGCCCCTGCTGAAATTCCTCAGGTTCGCGAACATCGAGTATTAAGGGCTTGGTGCCTAACTCGGATAGGGCGTCTTCGAGAGAAATTTCTTTAATATGTGTTTTGGCTTCTAGAACCAGGTCGTGGGCGGTTTTCATCCAAAAATTCTCAGAAATGTTGTGATCGGTTAAAAAAATCGGTAACGATAAAAATGGGTT
>CALMJT010000224.1 GCA_937864365.1 uncultured Alteromonadales bacterium
GAACCATCCACATCCGGATTAACAAAACTGGTATCAGCCCAATTCGGGAAAAACATCAACCGCTCAGGAGCCACACCTTTTTGTCGAGCTTTTTCCAGCATGCTGAACGATATACTGGAAACCTTATCAAAACGCTTCATCAACCAGGATTCAATCGCATAAGCAACACGACCAATTACCCCACCGGATTTGCCCGCCATGCCCAAACCCAGCATGGCATCTACCTCATAATCCTGAATATGCAAAATGGATTTGGCACCCGTCAGCTTGCAAAACAGCAAAGCCATTGGCACACAAAAAAGCGTTGGCTCCACCACAAACACGACATCCGGCTTGTGTTTGCGAAGAGAAAACAGACGCCAGGCCGATGAGACCGCAAACGAAGCCAGATGCAAAATACGCTTGATCGTGGTTGGCTTTTCCGGCACGTACAAAGGACAACGATGAACAACTACATTCTGCTGGCGCGATGAGTTGAATTTACGACCAGAAAAGCCGTCGTGAACCTTCCATTCCGGATAATAAGGTGGCGCAGTAACAACATGAACCTGATCATGCTGGTCAGCTAACCATGGCGCCATCTCGCCATTGTATTTGCCAATACCTGTCAGTTCGGGCGAATAATTAATGCTATAGACAAATAATTTCATTTTTTCATCACCCGCGCTTTAATTGGCTTGGCAGGATACCCGACACAAATCATCCCAGCCGGCATATCTTCGAGCACCGTGCTTCTGGCACCAATAACAGCTCCACGACCAATCGTAACTCCTGGTGCGATAAAAACATCCGTCGCCACCCATGCTTCGTCTTCGATGACTATTGGTTTGGCATAGATATCAAAAGAAGATATTTGATAGTCGTGACTACCGGTACACAAGTAACTACGCTGAGATACGACTGCATTGGCACCAATCCTTATTTCACCCAAGGTATATAAATCAACATCATCACCAATCCAAGCATAATCACCAACGGTCAACTTCCAGGGGTAGGTGATGCGAACACTTGGTCGAATAATCACTCCTCGCCCAATTTTTGCTCCAAAAGCACGAAGTAAAAACCGACGCCAGCCGTACATAAATTGTGGAGATGTAGCAAACAACATAGATTGCACAATCCACCAAGCTTGTACGACGACACTACTCCGTCCACGAAAGCCATCAGGCATTTTAAAAAAATTATTACTTTGATACTTCATAAAATTAACTATTCAATTTAAACCAAGCTAAAACCACACTCATCTTTAATATCCTAACACAAAAGCTATATGCAACATAAAAAAAATTCAAATCCAAGTTTCTTACTTGAATTTTGGCCGCCTCTCTGGCCAGCGTAAATATTCTAAATGTTGATGTACCGCCAAGTTCAAAAATAACGAATGGAAAATCCGCTTTTAGAGCGGATACGTTTTGAGCGTACAGTCTAGTACAGAGATCATAATCACCACACACCTTATACTCCTTATTATATGGTGAAGGACCAAGCACACTCCGTTTAAAAAGTATTGCCTGATGGTTGGCAGGCACACTATATCTGGAGGCAGAGATGTCTCTTGGCGCTCTATACTTAACACTATTTCCAGATCGAAAATTTGCACCACATAGCAAAACTTCAACCCCCCCCTGCAACAAATCAATTACTTTTTCAAAGTCGACACCTGAACAGTACTGATCCCCAGCATTCAAATATTGAACATACTCACCGGATGCCAGTGCAGTACCTTTATTCATTGCATCATAAATTCCACCATCAGGCTCTGACACCCACTTATCAATAAAAGAGCATTCTTTTATAAAGGCAACGGTTCCATCAGAAGAACCTCCATCAATAACTATCCACTCTATCGTTTCTCCTGCCATTAATGCACCAATCGAATCAGCGGTGCGCTTCAAACCTGAAAGATCATTAAAACAAACAGTAACAATTGAAACAATCATTGAGACCTCGACCTATATGAAATAACCACAACCATCTGAAGAAATAGAAACTCAGGAGCAAAAACAGCACCAGTAAAAAATGGAATCATCAAAAAATAACTATAAAAAACTCCATCCTTGAAACTTTCAGAAACACCAATCCTATACAAAAGCCAAATAACAAATACAAAACCAGCAAAAACCCCAACATAACCAAAATAGAATATCAAAAGATACCAGCCATTATCCAATGTCGACCCAAAGCTACCCCCATTGAGAACCCCAATACTCAGAATATATTTCTCCATCCCTCCCAGAGGTACTCCGAGTGGATAATCCACTAGCGAATTACTCAAGATCTCCAACGGAGCAACCATCCTGTAATATGACGATCCCTGCTCTAGAGCCAAAAACATATCAGAACTTAAAATCGATACCAAAACAGCAACAGCAACAGCAACAAGCATCTTAACAACCAAAAGCTTTTTACTTTGCCAACCAGATACTAGACTTACAAGTACTGAAAGATAGGCAGAAAAAGATGATGCCAAAAACAGCGCCAAAACAATTAGAATAAATTCTTTCAAAGCAACAACCATTCGGGTATCTATCATCAAAACGGATACAAGCAAAGTATATATAACCAAACCAAAATACGATGGCTCATAATACAAAGATGTTGCCCGAAAGTGCCCAAAGCCTATGGAATCAAGGACATAACTTTGCTCAGAATATCCCCACCCCCCCCAAAAAGATGACAACGCCATTCCACCGAGCACGTTATATTCCAACCATTGCAAAGCAGCAACCAACACAGTAAAAAACATAGCCCACCTTACAGAAACCAAGACATCTTCTGCTTTAGCACTGGCATTAAAACACAGACACGAGAACCAAAAAAACAAATAAAATTGCATCAAAAAATATGTTCTAAAATACTCTATAAATGAAATACCATACGCTGCAATATCAAACACACCCTTTAACAGAAGCAATCCTGACAAAACCAAGACATAAGGAAGAACACGTGAATATTTAGAAAAACCAACAAATCGACGAAAAAAATAAAAAACAAGAAAAACCGCAATAGTTAAAGGGTAGCCAGCTGGTTTTACTGGAGCAAAATTCAGAAGAATCACTCCAAAAAAAATAAAACCTCTAATTGAGCTTGATAAATCAGACATATAATTCACAGTATTTTTCAAGCATCACCTCCCCTGAGAAAATATTCAAAGCTTTTTCAGATAGTTCTTTGGCTGTTTTCACACCAAAAGCTTTTTCAAGTACCTTTCCGTCGGAAAGAGCACCTGGAATCATGAATGGTTCATACACCCCCCCTCCGATAGAAGACAATATTTCTCTAGCAGCAGGACTTTTAGTTGCTATAACAGCAGTCCCCAAACAAAGACACTCACCTATGACCAGGGGATAATTATCTACTTGAGATGTGAACAACATCACATCACATGAAACAATAACAGAATACAAATCATCACGATTACTTATATAACCATGATCCTCTGAACAGACATCAGAAAAAGGATTGTTCTTTCCTACAAAAACCATATCCACATTAGGCAATCTTGCAACACTTCTTACGACATCTGGGTCAGTTTTCCCTTGATATGAAAGATCGTGCGCAATAACAAGAACTCGAATCCTATCCCCATTTTCCGTACGTTCATTTACATATTTATTTATTTTTAGCTCTACTTCTTTTTCGAGCCCGTTATTAATAACCACAACATTGGCTTCCGGGTAACAATCAGAAAAATCTTTTGCAAGATGTTTTGAAGGAGAAACGAACATCGCCCCAGATTTTACAAGTCGCTGGACATAATTCATCTTTTTCACCCTAATCACTCTAGAAAAATCTAACTTAGCTGGAGGATAGTTATCCATAGACAAACAATTACCGCAACCTGTTTTCCAAGCTCGACACCCATCTAAAAATGCACATCTTCCCGTTACCAACCAATGATCGTGCATAGTCCAAACTACTTTTTTCCCGCTATGAATAAGCAAATCCAAAAACTGCCATTCATGTATAAAAAAACTATGAATAACATGAAGATGAATAACATCAGCCCAATCAATTAAATCCCTAACCGATTTCAGCTGTTCACCGAAAGATGGAATCAAAGATATACCAATCAACCGGTTTACTAAGAATGATTGAATGACAAAAGATCTTTTGGAAATAGAAAACAGACTTGAGTCACTCTCCTCCAGGTGACTTGGCCGCCCACCTTTGGAGTATCCATACATAAACTTAGAGATAAAACCTTCACCCCCAGAGTTAAGTCTATTATTTATATTCAAGGCAACACCTGCAGCACCGCCTTCAGATGCACGAACACTTACTTGTAGAATATTCATATTCCCCCCTTAGAGCGTGAAAACCTTTTCATTTCAAGATAAACTAAACACGAGAAAACAATATAAGAAAAAGCAGAAATCAGCGATATAAAACCAACATAATAATGAGCATCAAAATCTAAAAATAAAGCAAAAACAAAAACAAAAACTTTAAAAACAAAGAATAACAACTCATTCCAAAAAGACAATCTATCTTTTGAAACTATAGAGACAGCAGCATAAGAAGGCTTAGAGATAAGCATAACCGCATACCACGAAATAATATACACAGAAAAATCATACGAACCAGCCCATTTATCTCCCAACAACAAGACTAAGAACACCTCCCCAAAACCAACAAACAAAAAAACCCCGAAAAAAGAAGCAACCATTAAAGAGACTGTTGATTTCAGATAAGAATCAAAGGACTCAGAAATTGTAGACTCTGCATATTTAGTCTGCAAAATGCCGAAAGCCGCATTACCAACCAACAAAACGGGAACGCCTAACAAACCTAACGACATCCCAACAAGTCCAGCCTCATGGTCACCATATATGTAATAGACAGATAAAACAGGGAAGTATGCACCAATACCTGCCAAAACAGCTTGAGGGAAACGGTAAAAAAACACATTTCTATAGTTTGCAATACTACCCGAAAAATCTGATTTAAACCCTCCACTTATCGAAATAAGCAAAATCGCTTTTACAAAATAAGAAATAACTGTAGCAACAGACAACCCTGCTCCAGGCACAGAGGACAATCCAGCACTCAAAGAGCACTTTAGAAAATTATTTATCACGGAAAAGGTAATATGCACTCCTGATTGAGACCCAAACTTTTTAACCCTCAGCAAAAAAGATTCATATACAACAACAAGACCTGCGAACATTGAGAGTAAAACACAAACAAAAACATACTCGTCAACCATGGAAAACAATAATGTAAATGGAAGCAGCCACAACCAAATCTTCAAGTATATTTTACGAGCCCAATCAGCCTCTTCAACACAAACCGCATTGGAAACTATTCGATTAAATCCAAAAGTTAAAAAGACCCCTCCCAACATAGAGTATGAAAATAACGCATTATACTGCCCAACCGTATCAACCTCATACAGTCTAGCAATAACTGGAATTGCCAAAAAAGATAAAAGCTGAGCAACCCCCGCCCCTGTTGCAACACGAAAAAACCCCCCAATAAACATATTACTCAAATTGCTCCTTCCAACGATTTATCTCACTCAAAGGGATGCGTATTTTTGTACAAAATCCTTCATTAATCAAAACCTCCAACCTATCAAAGTCATTTCTTGAAACCGTTACAATATCAAATGACTTAGCTTTTTCCGACGCCCTATTATCAACCTCAATAATAATAGACCTAATACCTTTCTGCAAAGCCCTAACACCAGCATGAAGCCTGGTTCCCACATAGTCTATCGAAGGATTATTCTCAAGCAAATCATCATAACACTTAAGATCAGCACGAATAACCTCTACATTATCGACACCAAGCCCCCCAAGAATCCCATTAATATATTTATAATCAAGATGACCTTGAGGCCAAATAAAAACTTTTTTATACCATTTGCTTAGACACGCCAAAAGCTTACTATCATTTTGAATATCCATTCGATAGTCTGTCAATGTAACAACAACATCCTTCGATTTATTTCTCGGAATACTCTCACAAAACTCTTGAGTCAGAGACCACATAGTGGGGCAAGATGTATTAATTACATTATCCACACCTATAGACTTAAGCTTATTCAGAGTATATTCATCACGAACAGAGTGGAAATATTTTTTTGATAAAATATTTCTATACATAAACCGACTATAAAAATTAACACCTTCCTGGTATTGCCACCACCCAGCACCAAGCAAAACAATTTCGTTTTTAAAAAAAATATCTACCGGAGACATTTTCCACTGCCTATAAAAAGGCATATTTGACGTCAATAAATTCGTACCACCAACAAACGATAAGCTTGAGTTTTTCAACACCCTATAAGATCCACTCCACCATATATCCTGAGAAGGTATCTTGGCCTTCTGCATATACGGAAATACATCCCCCAACACAGATGATACTGACTCAGATATTATATAATCTCCGAGATTAAGGGAGCAAATACTAGGGTCAATGTGAGCAATCAAACCATTCATAGAACACTCTTCAAAAAGTTAGAATAACTAGACTCAAAAGCAGACAAAGAAAAAAGTTCATTATATTTTTCTTTGGCATTATTAGAAACACTTGACCAAAATACATCATCAGAAACAGCTTTCAAGCAATCTATAGCACTAGCAACATCATCAAAAAGAAAACCACTACGCCCGTTTTCTACAAGCTCAGGAAAAGCACCACTATTCCGAAGCAATGGAACAACACCACAAGACATAGCTTCTGTAACAGTCCTACCAAATGCTTCATTATAGGACATACTCAATAGACAATGCATATCAGAGTATATTTTAGAATGATCCGCAACGTAGCCATGATAGACTATTATATTCGGGCACTCCTTAGACAGAGCATTAACCATTTCCGAATAAGGCCCTACTCCAAACACATGAAATTCTACATTAAGATCTGTCTCCCGGACTGCTTTTACAAGTTTGATAAAATCAGGCAAGCCTTTTCTGTCCGATAATTCTCCTACCATACAGACTTTCAAAATATCAAAGTCATCACTAGGGACAACGATTTCAGAAAGGGAATCAGACGCATTATAGATAATCTTTGAATCCTTAAAATCCTGCTCATTCAAACTATACTCTTTTAAAATATGACCCTTCAAAAATCCACTTATAAATACAACCTTATCAGCTCTACGCAAAGCAAACTTATGCATAACAAACCCCAAAAGCGAACTTTCCGCTCTAGAATATGGATAATGCAACGTAACAACATGTTTTTTTCGCAGAAAAATAGAAAACACTGAAATAAAAATATCAGCCCTCCTCAAATGACTATGTAAATAACATGCACCTAATGCCCTTCCCAAAATCGCTCCTAAAATCGACCACATTCCATCTGCATTAATATATTCAAACTCAACTAGATTAGATCTAGTAAACGGATCATCAAACCTAGGAGATGGAATTACTGTAACAGTGGAGATCCCTTTCTTTTCCAGAGCTCTATTCAACTGATAACAATGAATTCGAGCCCCACCACCTCCATTTGAAGATACATATCTAAAAACAGTTTTCCCGATCATTAATATTAAACCTCACAAATAATCATCTTTTAAAAACATGTTGTTATATTCACTCTAGCTGTCATCAACTTGGTAGAGCCGATTTAGCGAAGAGTGGGAGGCAACAGCAAGACAAACACACCTATTATCGATTAACACAAAATTGACGGAAAACTCACCATTTTTGATCAATTCTTTAGTTTCGTCGAGCGGCAGATTAACCAGCCAGAAGACTTGCCATTGAGAACTATTTTTCCACGCCATTTCTTCTTTCGGTAACTCTACCGACAAGATCGGCAAATCACTGATTGCCGCAAGGCCATCGCAGATGATGTGATCGGCCTCGCTCAGAGGGCTGGAGTCTATCTTTTCGTAACAGTCAAAGTCGCTGGAGTAGATATCCATAATGAAGGCATCGGCTTCACGAGCAATAACGGCAACATGTCCAGTCAATTGTTGCATCATCCCCCGCACATCTATCCGATAGACATAAGATTCGAGATAAAGAACATGCTGAAGGGCATTTTTAGCGCTGATGTTGTGATTCATAATGCATAGTCTTTCGGTGGCTCATAGGATGAGTCAGAGCATTAAAGCTTGCCAATGTGGCCCTCCAGAATTTTTTGTGTGGTACGCTGCGGTTGCAAGACTGCATAATCGCACAGGACATCAAAAATCTTATCGAAGCTGAGCATAAGCAGACTGTTTCTCGATTAAATTGAAACAAACGACAAATGCAGCTAACACAATCAAGACAGCATTCACTACGGCATGGGCAGCTTATCAAATAACGCATACTGTCGTCCCACTATTGTTCGAACACTCCAGAGCATCACTTTTTTCGATGGTACTCATGCCAATCGGCAGCATGACGATGGCTGCTGCATTATGGGTCATGAGCTCGGTCAACACTATCGTAGTGACATAAATGGCAATTAGCGCACCGAGAGGACTGTCGGTAGTGGTCCAAAGGCCAGATGCAATGCTGGGTGTTCCGACCAGATAACGGCGGATCAGCTGGGTCGCACCGGCTTCTTTAAGGCCCGCCACCACCACATACAGCGCGGCGATGGTGAAAATACCGGTGTTGGCAAAACCGGCCAGGGTTTCGGCAGGTGTGAGTGTGCCCGACAGCAGCAGTACCGTCGCAACAAAGATGAAGAGTTTTTCAGGCGACAGCAGGTTAAAAATCAACCCGGCCAATGTAAACACCAAGAGAAACGCCACCAGCCAGAACTGGAGGGTATCGGTACTGGTGCCCAACACGTCGGTCACACTCACGAGGTTTCTTCCTTAAGGTTACAACTCCACGCCCGGCCGGCAGTCTGGCCAGCATCGGGATCCCTGGTGACTGACTGGCAGCACACAGTAATGATTCTTTGGCAGCATTGACTCAATGCGCCAACGGCAAAAGGACGCCGCTATTTTGCACTAAACCGATAACGAGTGCTAATAACTTGTAAACTTATGTAACTACTGAGTTCCTTCGCAAGAAGGCATAGCGGCCAAAGTTTGGCATCGCGGCGTGCATATTAAACCCGAAAAAACAAAGATGCCATTTTGTGATTGTGGTCACATAGTTACCAGATTCCCATGGCGCAAGCGCCGCGTTTTTTATGTCGCATCAATATAAATAATTGGATTTTTATGCCGTATCGCAGCTTGTTGCTACGCAACCGCAGCTCCTTGTATCTCTCCAGGAACATCTGATTAGCTACCGGATGTTCCAC
>CALMJT010000225.1 GCA_937864365.1 uncultured Alteromonadales bacterium
GCCTTGCCGCAGCGCAATTTGTTCCAGTCGAAGGAACCTTGTTTCCGCTAGAGGGCGTGGGTTTTATTGATCAAGATGTCTTTACCGGTGTGCCGGGTTTTGATCGCTACGATACCGAGTCAGAGCAGTTTACGTTTTTAGCGAAACATCAAATTAACAGCATTGCCAGCGTCGAAGCGACAGCATTGTACCGCAGCGGTGAGGCCGATTATCGTCAATCTTGGCCGACCTTTACCGGAGCTAGCAGATATTTAAATCAGTTTTTAAATACCGATATTTTCCCAGATGCAGCCGTCGCGCGAACATTTTTTCAGGCGAAAAATACGTTTGATCAAAATGCCTTAGACGTTCGGTTTCTACTGGACTTTACTACCGGCGCACTTGAGCACAACGTTTTATTGGGTGTGCAATATCAAGATGTACGTACCGATGACGAGTCATCGAGAATACGCGCCGCCGGTGTTTTAGAAGGCGACTTTAGCTTTATTTTGGACTTAGCCAATCCAACCTATAACGGCTTGGTACCAAGCGACGCCGATTTTGCCGCAGGTTTTGTGGATACTCCGGAGCAAACCGTAGAAGACATCGGTTTTTATTTTTCCGATCAAATTGCGTGGAATCAATGGCGTTTTACTCTGGGTCTTCGCTCCGATGAAGTCGATAACGATGACGGCACGGTAACGCAAAACGATAAAGCGATATCCACCAGTGTGGGTGCCTTATACAGTTTTGAGAATGGCTTGGCGCCATACGTTAACTATGCAGAGTCTTTTGAAACGGTCGTCGGAACCGATCTTGCCGGTAATCAGCTAGATCCCGAAGAGGCCGAGCAATACGAAGTCGGCGTAAAATATTCGCCCGATGATGGTCGTTCATTAATTACCCTAGCTGCCTACGATATTAAAATTACCAATTTGCCCAACCCAAATGGTTTGCCCGGAGACGCGGCACAACAACAAGGCGAGGGAAGCATTAAGGGCGTCGAGCTAGAAGGTCGTGGTTATTGGCAAGATTTTTATTGGCAATTTGCGGTATCGTTATTAAATGCCAAAGATCCTAACGATTTGGCGTTACCTGCAATTGCAGAAAAACAAGCCAGCACTTGGCTTACTTGGCGACCCACCATTTTTGATCACTTACATGGTTTTAAAACCGGATTTGGTGTGCGTTATTTTGGTGAGTCGGTGTCCGAAGCTGATTTAGGTAACGGGGCTTTATTAAGTTATAAAACACCCAGTTACACCTTGGCCGATTTTATGATTGGCTATGAATTTGAAAAGATAGATCTAACCTTAAATATTCGTAATTTAGAAGACAAAGAATATCTAACGTCGTGCTTAACTCGTGGTGATTGTTTTCCGGGTGTAAGAAGAACAGCGGTTGCCAAGGTAAGTTACCGTTTTTAACGAAGTTTTAAGACGCTGGTTAAAACATCTCAATTTAAATCACTTACCGTTCTTGAAATTGGTGACACATCCTTGTGTTGTGGGAAAATCTAGGTTAATCGGAGTTTTCCATCGTTAAATTAGGCAGGGTTTTTTAAAGTATTTACAGGTGTTTGGTACATTA
>CALMJT010000226.1 GCA_937864365.1 uncultured Alteromonadales bacterium
CCAAGCCACAGATGCTCGTGGTATAGGCGCCTATCTATTCGCTCTACCGCAAGACGGCACCATTCGTCCGCAGCAATACAGTACCGATCCTTCTGTGAACAACTACACCTACGAATCCGTTCGTGGTGCCATTATTCCTCACGGCGTGGGTTCTGTTTGGGCACAAGCGCTTTGGGAAGTTTACTGGGCATTGGTTGATGCACACGGTTATGAGTCAGACTTGATCAACTTCGATATCAACGATCCAAACGAAGCGGGTAATAAACGTGCGTTGTTTTATGTGAACGAAGGCTTGAAAAACACCGCTTGTTCGCCAACCTTTGTTAATGCTCGTGACGGTATCATTTCTGCCGTAACCAATAGCTTTAGCGGCGAAGACGTGTGTACCGTTTGGGGTGCGTTCGCAGCTTACGGTTTAGGTGTAGATGCAGTCTCAGGTGGCTCAAACAGCACCAACCCAACCAACGGCTTTGCACTTCCAGCACAATGTAACAATACTCCACCACCTGTTGTGCAGTGTTCTGATGGCTCACAACCGGTATACATTGCCGACTTTGAAACCGGTGCAGACGGCTGGTTTACGGGTTCAAACACCTGTACCACAGGTGCATTTGCGTTGGGCACTCCAAACCTTGTTACTGATGGAGGTGTAACCACTCAAGTTGGTGGCGCGTTTAGTGGCTCAAATGCTTGGTTCACCCAACCAAACAGTGCAGCGGGTACAGTCGATGTTGATGGCGGCGTGTGTGAAACCTTCTCGCCATCGGTTAACTTAAGTGGCTTAAGCGCAGTCGAAATTGACCTATCTTACTTCCACGGTCAACGCGACGGCGGCGATGACGCAGCTGATGGATTCACCATTGAAGTTCTTAATAACGGTGCTGTAGTTGACACCATGGTTAGCATCGGTGACGTTGTTAGCAATGCTGCATGGACCCCTGCCAGCTCGGTAATTAATAACCCAGGTAACATCCAATTACGAGTTCGTGCTACCGATGGTGCCGCTGGCGGTGACCTAATTGAAGCGGGCGTAGATCGAGTGCTCTTCTGTGCTACTGGTGCAACTACTCCGCCACCACCTCCACCACCCACTGCAAACTGTGTTGTTGATGATGACTTTGAAAGCGGCGCAGGCGGTTGGAGCAACTCAGCACAATCAACTTGTGCGACCGGAACCTACGTATTGGGCACGCCAACCGAAATCATCAACGGCGGCGTAATTACCCAAGTAGGCGGCGCTAACAGCGGTGTCAACGCAATCTTTACTGCAACCAACACGTCTGCTGGTGTGAACGATGTTGATGGCGGTAACTGTATTGCTGAATCACCAAACTACTCAGTGCCAAGTTCGTCAACCTTGTCGGTATCTTACTTCCACGGTCAGCGTGATACCGGTGGTGATGCAGGCGACTTCTTCCGTTTAGAAGTATCTACAGACGGCGGTGTTACCTTCCAAACCTTAGCAAGCAATGGTGACACAGCCTCCAACGCTGCTTGGCAAACTGCCACAAGAACCATCCCTGCAGGCTCAAACGTTGTGATTCGCTCGCAATGTTCTGATGGCACCGCGGCGGGTGACTTGATTGAGTGTGGTATCGATGACGTAAGTATCTGTCCAAACTAAGATAACTACGTTATAAATTCGAAAAAGGCGAGCATCTGCTCGCCTTTTTTTATCCCTGCTTTATAAAACTGATTACCTATGATCGATAGAGTTAAACAAATCAGCAAAAATATAATCAGCAAAGAGTAAAAGTAATTCTAAGATACACTGAGGATTTCAATTTATTCAAATCTTCAATCATGGATTATGAACAAAATCAGTAACCATCGTTGATGTTAAGGAAACTCTGATTAACCTAGAGTTTCTCGCGACACAAGGATGTGTCGCCAATTTCAAGAACTGTAAGTGATTGAAATTGTGAAAAAATTGGAAATCACATTTTCAATTTCTGCCCTCTAATTAAATCAAGGGTGAGTTAATCAGAGGTTCCTTAAGATAAACTTTCTACCATCTAGAATTTAATTAAGACTGTCGATTACTGCTCTAAAATATCGTCAGAGAAAGCTCTCTTCAAACTCTAGGTTTTAGGCGCCTTTAAAACGATCGCTTTTTGACCTTCCTCTAAATCGATAATATCGAAATAGCACAGCAATGAACTAAACACATTGGAAAACTGCTCACCCATTTCAGATTTCACCAAAAAACCGGCAATATCATAGGCCGAAACTGCTTTTTTATCGGAACTCGCAGCCGAGGTTGTCATCACAAACACGACGCTGTCAGCATAGTGATTATCCAGTCGCAATTCGTGTAAGAACTCCAACCCAGTCATTCTGGGCATGTTTAAATCCAAAATAATTAACAGAGGTTTATCTAACAAACGAGTCGATAGAATCTCCACAGCCTCTTCACCGTTGCTAGCAATAATTAAAGGATTAGTAATCGTATTTTTCTTTAGAGTTCGAAGAAACATCTCTTTATCAACAATGTCGTCTTCGACCAACAAAATATTGATGGGTGCGCCCCGCATGCATACCGCCGTAAGACATTTAAATAATATGAATAAAAATTTAGTTACTAACTCTCGGAACCTCTGATTAACTCATCCATGACCTAATCAGGACAGACATTGAAAATGCGATTTTCAATGTCTTCACAATTTCAATCACTTACTGTTCATGAAATCGGCGACACATCCTTGTGTCGCTGAAAACTCTAGATTAATCAGAGTTTTCCATAGGAACAGTGGATTTTATCGATAAATCAATTAACATTAAAAGTCTTAAAAAAGCAAAGTACATTATTAAAACCTACTGATTGACACTTTAACGGTTACAGCAGAAAATCGTACTTTTAACGCAAATAAAAACCATGTTACATCAATAGCTTACCAACAGTAGAACTCAGTTTACATAATGGCATAACCATAAATCATACGGTAAAAATAAGTCTGGATACTCAATAATACTAGACATGTAAAAATTGAATTTGAAATACCGAGCTAGATCCAAAAACATTCTGTGTTAATAACTTTAAATTTTTTGTATCGCGTCACTGAAAATTGCTCAAAACGACTATATTTAACAGAATAACATCCGATCTTCTTGCAGCCTATAAGCGTTATTATCTTTTACTACTATAAGAACCTCTGATTAACTCATCGATAATTTAATCAGAGCGCAGAAATTGAAAATGTGATTTCCAATTTCTTCACAATTTCAATCACTTACCGTTCTTGAAATTGGCGACACATCCTTGTGTCACCGGAAACTCTGGGTTAATCAGAGTTTCCTATAAATTTTGAATTATCAGGTCTATTTGAGCATAACCATGAGTGATGAAGATCAAAGCGAATACTTAAAAAAAGAGCTGTACGAATTATTTGGTGGAAAAAAAGAGTTAATTCAACTGCTTGAACAAGGCTCAATGGACGGTATGTGGTATTGGGATATAGAAAAACCTGATAACGAATGGCTAAGCCCAAAATTTAAAGAAACATTTGGTTATAACGATTCAGAAATAAAAAATTCCCCCGAATGGTGGCAAGCTAATATTTTCCAAGAAGACCTAGACAAGGTTTTAGACAACTATCACAAGCACATCGCTGATCCAAACCACCCTTACGATCAAATCGTACGTTATAAACACAAAAATGGCGGAACCGTTTGGATTCGCTGCCGAGGATTTGCCAGCTTCAATGATAAAGGCGAGCCTATTCGTATGTTTGGCTCCCACTCAGATGTCACACCGTTAATGGAAGCAAGGCAAGAACTGGAAATATTGCACGAGAAGTTAAAACGCTCGATTGAAGTCAATGAACTTGCTATACAAAATGCGCAAATCGGCATCTGGACTTGGGAATTAAATAAGAACAATTTAATTTGGAGCCCAGAAATGACGCTGATCCATGGTTTGGATCAGCAAGCTCCACCGGCAAAACTCGAAACTTGGAAAGAAATTATCCACAAAGACGATAGAGAAAAATTTCAAGAATTCTTTGATCGATTGATCGAAACCGATCACTTAAAAACCTCAACATTCAGAATTACCAATAGCGATAATAATAAAATAAAATTTATTAACCTTTCTGCGCGATTATTCAAAGATACTAGTGATGTCGCTTACCGAGTTTTAGGTACAGCCTTAGATGTCACCGATGAAAAAACTAAAGAGTCGCAACTACAAACTTCAAATCAAGAATTAGAAACCTTTGCTTATGTCGCATCGCACGATCTTAAATCACCATTGAGAGGTGTTAAACAGCTGACAAGTTGGATTGCGGAAGATATTAAAACCGAATTTGAAACACTCCCAGACTCCGTGGAAAAAAATATTGAGTTAATGAATGCGCGAATAAACCGCATGGAACAGCTACTCGACGACCTACTTGATTACTCAAGAGTCAATAAAAATCTAGAAGAAGAAATCACACAAATTAACTTAACAGACATCATTAAAAATATATTTGACTTAGTTAAAGGCAACAATTCGAAAGTCACACTAACCATTAATGGCCAATTGCCGATTGTCTATTCCATAAAAACGCCACTTGAGCAAGTGCTAAGAAATTTAATCGAAAACGCTATAAAGCATAATACGGTTAACACACCCACCGTATACATTGAATACAATAGTTCGAAATGGTTTCACGAATTCAAAATTATCGATAATGGTCCGGGAATACCAGAGCGTCACAAAGAACGTATTTTTAAAATGTTTCAAAAACTACAATCTAAAGACAAGGTTGAAGGCAGTGGAATGGGATTGACCTTGGCCAAAAAACTGGTTGAATCCGCAGGAGGAAAACTTAGTTTTGAGAATATCGGAGTATTAGAGACAAAACGAAAACCCGCACATGAACTGATAGTCAATGTCAATGCGTTAAACAGTGATAATAATTTATCTGTAAAACCAATCCCGCCCGAACAAAATTCAGACGAGACACCAGAAAAGACCGGGTGTATTTTTAAATTCACATGGCCTAAGAATCACTTGAGCCATTTTGATAGAAAATACGACAACAATTAGATTCCTATATCTTCCAATACATCCTGAAGTTTTTGGCGTTCTAATACGTAATCCATGCTGCGTTGTAATAATTGCCCCGAAAGATCATCTTTACTCAAAAAGTCGTATACCGCCGAATTTAAAAACTCTGAATCTAATCCTTGCTCGGCATAACTAGAAAGCACTATGACAGGGGTTTTTAAACCTTTAGACACCAGCGCATCAACAAACTCCTTCGCCGTGTGATTACTCAACAAATAATCAACAATACATACGTCGATATTATTAGATTCTATGGCCAATAAACCTTCTTCTATGTCTGATGCAACTGCAACCTGATGCCGACGACTGGGAATTTTTCGAAGTAATTTAACCACGGCCATTTGATCGACTTCGTCATCATCAATGACCAATATTTTTAAATCATTGTCGCCGCCAATGCGTTTATTTGGACGAGACGAACCTTTAAAATATTCACGTATTTTATGCTGGGTTTCGAGCAGAGATTTCTCCATAAATTTTTGTCGAGAAATATCGGTTAAGGTAATTAATACCCCGGATTTTTGGCGCTCAGATTCGGAATGATAAGACAAAATACGAATTAGAATATCTTTACCCAACTTACTGACAACGGTTTTTTCAATTTCTTGCCCGCCAGCGATAACATTTGCGACGTCAGCAAAAAAATTGTCGTAATTTAAGTCGTACGATAAATGATGGAACGGACGACCTAGATCGGTAACACGCAAATTAATGTATTGCGCAGAAAATGGCGTAAATCGACGAATAGCAAGCTGTTCGTCCAAAAAGATAATACCAACCTTGGTAGCATTTACTACACTATCCAGATCTTCATTGGCTTTAACCAGCTCAATAATTTTCTGCTGATATTCACTGTTAACAGTGTAAAGTTCTTCGTTTACCGACTGAAGCTCTTCATTGGTACTTTGAAGCTCCTCATTGGCAGACATCAACTCCTCATTAGCAGATTGCAGCTCTTCGTTGGTAGTTTCTAATTCTTCTACCGTTACCTGAAGATTTTCTTGCTTTTTGATAAGTTCGTTTTCAAGATCAAGAATACGTTGACGAGATTGCTCAAAAGCATCAAAGGAAATTTTTTTTGACTTAGGGGTTGGCTCTAATTCACCGCTAATAAACTGAACAATATAATAGCGAGGCGATGAACTGTACTCGCCCTCTTTCACCGTAAAAACGGATAAATCGACCGATATAGAGTTATCGCTGTCGGCATGCATCATGACATCTTTATAATATACATCGCCGTCGTTTCTTTCACACCGATACAGTGCGGTAGAAACCGCCACACTTAAATCATCAACAATAATATCTTTAATATTATTACTGATTTTACCCGGACGAATGCCCTTGGTGTATTCACTAACATCACCGTAAACGTGTATCGCTTCAAAACTGCTGTTTAAAACGATGCAATCAGGAGCATACTCCTCTACCAATCTTTCTAGGACAGAATTAAGTCCATTTTTTGCCCCAACTCGAACGGTTTTTAATATATTTGAAATCGGTGGCATTACTCGTGTTTCGGTACTGGGGTGATTAACGCCCAAATTCGGAGGAGTATTACCAATGGGGACGCGCATGTTACTGATTTTCATAAATGTACGTGCACGTTCATTGATAGGTTCGAAATGTGATTGCAAATCACCCAACGATTCTGACGAACCAAGAAACAAATAACCGTTTGGCTTTAACGCAAAATATAACGAGGCCAGCACTTTCTTTTGGGTAGAATGTTGAAAATAAATCAACACATTACGACAGCTCACCAAATCGATATTCGAAAACGGTGGGTCTTCAATCATGTTATGTACAGCAAAAATAACCATTTGCCGAAGCTTGGGGGAAACTACATAAGATGTATCTTCATGTTCAAAATATTTTTCTAATCGCTCAAGACTAATATCCTGAGTGATGTCGGCGGAATAAACACCAGAGCTTGCCTCTGCAATTGCCTCTTCATCAACATCGGTGGCAAAAATTTTTACTGTACAATTTAGGTTTTTGCGATTAATTTCTTCATCAATTAAAATAGCCAGTGAATAGGCTTCTTCACCGGTGGAACAACCAGCCACCCACAGTCGAATACCTTCCCGTTTGTTTTTATGACTTTCAACAACCTTTGGAATCACCTGTTGTATTAAATTTTTATAAGCATCGTCGTCGCGAAAGAACCGAGTCACGCCAATTAGTAATTCACGACTTAAAATTTGTAATTCTCTTGGCGAATCGATTAATAACCGAAGATAAGCGTCTAATGAAGTTAACTGATTAATACCCAGTCGCCTTTCTATTCGACGCGCAACCGTAGAAGCTTTATATTGAGAAAAATTAATAGAAGACTGACGACGTAACAACTTAAATATTTCATCAAGAGTGTCATCATTTGAGGATATGGGTAAACGCACGGCTGTGCCTTCACCGGAAATAGATGGATGACGAATAAATTTTAAGATGCTCTGCCCCATTTGCTGAGGTGGCAACGACATATCCGCAAGACCCGTATTACAAGCACTGATTGGCATACCATCAAACTTTGCAGAACCCGGCTCTTGGACAATAACCAAACCTCCGGACTCTTTGAGTGCTTTAATACCGCGGGTACCATCACTACCTGTACCCGACAAAATAATACCAATGGCTCGATCTTGCTGGTCTTCTGCTAAAGAGCGTAGAAATATATCGATTGGCATGTGCGGGTGTCCACCCGGCATCTGATCTGATAAAAGTAACTTACCTTCGGCGACCAACATATTCTTACGAGGTGGAATTAAGTAGATGCAGTTAGCTTCGACGGTTACGCCATCGGCAACTTGATAAATAGGCATAGAGGTATGCTTAGAGAGAAGCTCAGGCATCATACTTTTAAAATCAGGCGAAAGATGCTGAACAACAATAAACGCCGCATCTGTACCTTCAGGTAAATGACTAAAAAATTCAGCTAGCGCCTCTAAACCGCCGGCGGATGCGCCAATACCCACATAATAAGAAGGCTGCGCAAATGCACAGCTATTTTCAAATTGCTCGCTCATAGGTTATTTCACGGGATAATGTATAATTATGCGTCAAACTAACAGTTATTATTGAAGCATTATTAGCCGCTATACTAACTCAGATACATCATCGTGAATACCGGTCTACAATTTTTTAAAAATAATTATCGAAGCTCAACCACCAGTCAGCCAGTTATAAAAAATATATTTTTTGTTACATTTCTGAATTTTCACACAACATTATTTCTAAAAATTTAATATTTCCTATATTAATCAGCAATAGTTGTTTTTACTCAGAAAGTACTCAAATACATTTTTACAACAACCAATGTTCAATCAACTCTTGACTGGTAATGGGTTCAGAAAAATAGAAACCTTGCTGTAAAAAACATTCGTTATGTTCTAACCAATTTTTAGGAAACTCTGATTAACCTAGAGTTTCCAGCGACACAAGGATGTGTCGCCA
>CALMJT010000227.1 GCA_937864365.1 uncultured Alteromonadales bacterium
AATTTCTGTCCTCTGATTAAATCATGGATGAGTTAATCAGAGGTTCCTATAGGAAACACTAGGTAATCTTCAGTTTACATCCTCTGCCCTAGGTTTAAATCACAGACACGTTATTCAAGAATTTCTTAGGAATACCCTAAGATTTAACGGTATCACTGAGTTGTGTAAAACAAATGACGCATCAGTAATTAATATTAAAAATTCTGACGCCATTAATTACACAATTAATTTCTACTTACGTTTTCAGAGAGGGTAAAAAAATACTGCATGAGTGGAACAAACCACCGAACAATTCGGTGGCTCATAAATAAGGTGAATTAACGCGCGTTAATTATTGGGTAACGACTTTCGTCAATAAAAACACGAATAACCTTATGGTCAGCTAAAAAATATTAACGATTGCCGGTAAACCAACGTACATCGTGAGAGTATTGATCAACAAGATTGGCAACATCTAAAACCAAGGCAAATAACGCCATTCTCACCAAAATACCATTATCGGTTTGGCGGAAAATAGCAAGATTAGGATTTTGGTTAAGATCGTTATCGAGCTCGTTTGCTTCCATTCGAGAATCGCGTGGCAACGGATGCATAATGACGGTATTAGGCTCGCAAAATTGCGTGTAGATGGCCTGATTTAAACGAAAACGGCCTCGATAAAGATCGGCCTCATCTTTACTGGTAAAGCGCTCTTCTTGAATGCGTGTTGAATAGACGATATCAACACTCTTGATGCTTTCCGATAATTCTTCGGTGATGGTGACCTTGTGGCCGCACTCACGCAGCATCTCAACAATGGGCTCAGGCATGGCTAATTCCTTGGGTGCAACCAACACCAAGGTAACGTTCTTGTAGAGCGTTAATAATTTTGCCAAAGAGTGTACGGTTCTACCAAACTTCAAATCACCAATCATGGCAATGCGCAAACCGTCAATCTGCCGACCCTTGCCATCGAGTTCACGACGAATGGTGTACAAGTCTAAAAGCGCTTGGGTCGGATGCTCGTTGGGGCCATCACCGCCATTGATGACCGGAACCCGGCTGGCTTGGGCAAACTCTTCCACAGAGCCGGCTTGAGGATGGCGCATACAAATAACATCGCTGTAACCAGAAAGCACACGCGCGGTATCGTATAAAGACTCGCCCTTGGCGATAGCCGAAGTCTCAAAGCCGGTGGTTTCTCGTACACTGCCACCTAAAAGGTTAAACGCACAACCAAAGCTCACGCGCGTTCGTGTGCTTGGCTCGAAAAACATATTGCCCAAAATCGCGCCTTCTAGGACACGAGTAGCCTTTTTACGCGCCGCGTAAGGAGCCATGGTGTCGGCAACGTCAAAAATACGATCAATAGATTCACGATCAAACTGAGAAATAGAAAGAATATGGCTTCCCGTGAGATTCACAGCAACTCCTCAAAACTTTTAGAAATTTTACGCTAAGCTTTATTCGATAAAGGAACAAGCCGCAGCGCGAATTTTAACGCGGATTAGGATTGGATTGCTCAACTTCTCGTAATGAAAACGATCTTTTCTAGCGATTGCGATCAAGATTGAGGTAAACAACCCATCCAATATCAACAAAAATATCAACTTAGCCAACTTGGCAGTAAACAAATTCACGGCAATGCCGATACAAGAACTGTTGCCCAGTGCACAGTCAATTCGTGGGGCACCAGTGATTGTTAACGTGTAAAGAAGGATAGTTCGTGGCCATCCAAACGCCTAACTCTTTAATTAAGTTTTGCAGTGCCGAGACAGCGGATAAAATCCTCGCCACGCACTCGCTTCGCTGGAATGCCCCACATTTATTCAACGATACGTGCGAGCTTGATTACCATAGCCAATTGCGTTTCAGCCATAGCGAGCTGTTGGATGCATTGACCAAAAAAGCGTTGCGGCTGATCTTCCAATCCGATACTCCAGTCGGTGAAGGTCAAGTCTTACAAGCCATTCGACGCTGGCGGGCTGAGCAGAGATTCAGTGACGAGGAAGAAGCCGCTGGTGTGATTAAAGGGCTGCTCGCGCAAGTGGTTGAAGCCAGACGGGAATCACTAGCAAAGCAGGTAAAACAATGGCGCAACTACGCCTTACGTGTTCGCATCTGCTCACTTCATGCTCGTATCGATAGCCTAAATTGCTGGCGCTACTACGCCGATAATCATCAAGGTGTTGCCCTGCGATTTTCCTGTGCCGAAAACAGCTCGCTAAGCGACGCCACCAGAGTCAATTACACCGATGTTCGACCGGAAATCAGCACATTAGAAGAGCAAATGCTCGATATTATCGGCTCGAAAAAACGTGTCGAGTTGTCTACGGATTCCTTTCGAGCCAAATTACTGATGAAACCCAAACAATTTGCCGCGGAACAAGAATGGCGATGTTTTCGATTGATGCCCAATACGACTGAGAACCTTGAAAAAGCTAAAGATGAAGGTTGGAGTTCTGTTAAATTTATACCCAGCGAACTTACCGAGATTTATTTCGGCGCGCAAACCAACGAAGCTTTTAAACAGAAACTGATACAAAATGCGATAAAATTAAATCGCAAAATTCGTATTTTCGAATCGAATTTGCACAGAAGCAAATTTCAACTGCAATTTACTCGACTAGAACAGTACAGTGGTGCTGTGGGATTTGATCAAAAAAAGTTGGAACGGGCCATCGCGATCTAGAGCAAATTAAGCCAACAAACCATTAAATACGCTTAATATTTTGCGGCTGGCCATAAATTTAACAAGATGCTCTCACTTTCCGTGTAAAAGCCAGAGCGCCAATTAATTTGACTTATTATAAATCTGATACTTGTTAATTTTTCTGTGTAAGGTTGAACGGCTCATAGACAAAGCCTTTGCTGCCTTACTAACCACCCAGCGATGATTCTCTAACGCATTGATGATGCGAATTTCTTCTTCGGTTTTGCTCGCTTCGGTTGGAGTTTGGGAACTGGCGTCAGTAAAAACAGAATGTCGTTGGGGAATTTTTGATGCACAAGAGGCTTGAGGCAAAGGCGACATAATTGCCGGATTGGAGTGCGAATTAAAAACACTCGATTCGTTGGAAAAATCCGTACTAAAACTGCCTTCGAATACGTCGCCACCGTAACTATCAACGCCGTAATTGGCAAAAGTCGCACCGTGGTTAAGTATCTCGGCGGGTAAGCAGTTTTCGTCGATAACTGCGTTTTCACACATACATAAGGCATAATGAAGCGTATTTTTTAATTGGCGAATATTACCTGGCCATTGATAGTGAATTAACGCGTATTCGGCAGATTCAGTTAGTTGAGCGCCTTGGCCGTGAGTTAATTCCAACAATAATTTATCAATTAATTCCATTTTATCGCTGCGTTCCCTTAACGACGGCAATAAAACTTTAACACCACTGATACGATAATAGAGGTCTTGGCGAAATTGTCCTTGAGCAACTTTTTCGTGTAAATCTCTGTGCGTAGCACAAACCACATTAAGTGAAACTTTTTTAGCTTGTATTTGCCCAAGCGGCGTAATTTCTTGTTCAGCTAGAACTCGTAATAAACGAGCCTGCAACGCCAACGGCATATCGCCAATTTCATCCAAAAATAAGGTACCACCATTACTGGCTTCTATTTTGCCAACTTTTCCGCCTTTTAAACCACCGGTAAAAGTACCGGCGCTATAACCGAACAATTCGCTTTCAATTAAAGACTCGGGAATGGCCGCGCAATTTAAAGTTACAAACGGCTTATCTTTACGCTCACTACTATTGTGAATAGCTTGAGCCCAAACTTCTTTTCCGGTTCCAGTTTCGCCTTGCAGCAGCACATTAATATTGCGATTAATAATTCGATGGCAAATATCGGCATTTTTTAATAATAGCGGATCACTACCAGCGGCATCGTACAGTGGCGAATCTTTTTTGTTGGTTATTAATTTTGAAGACCGGTAATAACCAACGTCGATGGATTTTGGTTTGGGGGCGCGTTGGTACATCAACCAAGCGTAATGATTCGAAAGTAACGGCTGCGGTGATTGCACAACGTCTTCAAGCGAGCCATTAATGATATTTTTAATACCATGACCCACCAAAGAATCGCGTCGGACAAATCCCATTTGCAGTAATGCTTGCGTTGTCGCACCCAAAATCATGCCCGAGTCGCACACCGCCAATATTGCGTTCGACTGCACCGGATCAACTAAGGGTGATGAGACTAACGAAATTAAATGGTAATTCGCGTAGGCCGATTTAAACATGGCCGCTTCAATTTGATCGGCGGTTTCGCAGACAATATTGAGCGCAAGACCCTGACCTAATTTATCGCCGCGAGCGTAGGTGGAGATATCTAAGGCGCCAATAATATCGCCTTTGGGTGAAATTAACGGTGCTGTAGAGCAGCTATAGCGACGAAATTTACGATCAAAATGTTCATCGGCATAAACCGTTAACGAATCGCCTGTGGCTAAGCAGGTGCCAAGACCATTGGTACCCACCAAATTTTCAGACCATACCGTTCCAACCGTTAAACCGCTGTCGGCTAACTCCCGCCCACGTTGAGTATCGATAAATTGGCGCAAAGCCACACCATTGGCATCGGAGATCAGCACACAATAGCCGGAATTTTCCCCCAACTGCCGCAACCGATTTAACACCGGATTCGCCACGTGCAGTAATTCATCCAATGCTTCACGGGCATTGGTGATTTCATGTTGGCTGAGCTTGGGAATGCCAATATTGGCACCGGGTTCTAAATGATATTGTTCGGTGCAACGCTGCCAGGATCGCTTTATTTCACTGAAAGTGGATTTACGAGGCAATTGACCTGCGCGCGAATTTTGAGATGGAAAAGATTCTTGTACAGTCATGGTAGCGGCTTTTTATTCATGTAATTTTTATTATTTGTCTCATTCTATGATCGGGAAATCACCCTTGTCTACCGTTATCACCCAAGAACCAATCTGTTTTATCGATATAAAAAGACTCTGTTAATTGATTCTAACTGATACTGTTTAATTAATTATCAAAGTGTCGCAGTGTTTCAAAAAAGTGTCGCACCGGCTGATACACACTGTTTTCAAGTTCATCGACTCGCGTCTGCAAGTTGAAATTAATCCTTATAAATCAATGAATTAATCATTTGGTACGTCGGTTGCTCTGCTCCAGCTATTCCACTGGAATTCTGTTGCAGTGGTCTCCACACATCGACAATAACAAAGGAGTGATTTCCATGAAGCCCAATCGGGAACAACAGCTGTGGATGTATGAGCACATGCTCATTAGCCGCTACTTCGAGGAAACCATCGAAAAAATATATATGGAAGGCAAATTGCCAGCGTTCAATATGGCCAACGGCCCTATTCCCGGCGAAATGCATCTATCCAATGGTCAAGAGCCCTGCGCTGTAGGAGTGTGCGCGCACTTAACAGCAACCGATATTGTGACTTCAACCCACCGTCCACACCACGTTGCCATCGCCAAAGGTGTAGACCTCAACAAAATGACGGCGGAAATTTTCGGCAAGGCCACAGGATTATCCGGCGGTCGCGGCGGCCACATGCATATTTTCGATGCCAAGGTAAACTTTTCGTGTTCAGGCATTATCGCTCAAGGCATGGGCCCGGCCGTAGGCGCTGCGCTATCGCGTAAATTGCAAAATAAAGAAGGTGTGGCGATTGCCTACATTGGTGAAGGCGCGGCAAACCAAGGCGCATTCCACGAATCGTTGAATTTGGCGTCGGTTTGGAAATTACCGGTCGTATTTATTATTGAAGACAATGCCTGGGGAATTTCCGTTGCCAAAACGGCCTCCACCGCCATTGAGCGGAACGACCAGCGCGCTGCCGCGTATGGAATGCCGGGTTATGCCGTAGAAAATAACGATCCCATTGCTATTTTCGAAGCAGCCGGTGAAGCCATAGAACGAGCACGTTCGGGTGGCGGCCCAAGTTTGATCGAAATCGAAACCTATCGATTGGCAGGTCACTTTATGGGAGATGCCGAAGGCTATCGACCCAAAGGTGAAAAAGATGCGTTATTTGCAAAAGATCCCATTCCAAAATTCCGTGAGCATCTAGCGGCCAATTTTGATTGGAGTAATAGCGACGATGAAGCCATGGTGAAAAAAGCCCATGAAAAAGTCGATGCCGCTATTGAATTCGCCAGAAACAGCGAGTACGCGCCCGTAGAAGAAGCGTTAGAGAAAGTGTTTGTTTAATAACAATAATTCGAAATTAATTCTTTCCTCTCGGAGATAACCATTATGAATCAAGCGTTAACCATGAAAGCCGCCGTATGGCATGGCCGCAAAGATATTCGCTTAGAAGAAGTTTCTGTTCCAGGCAGCCCAGAAGCTGGCTGGGTACAAATTAAAGTTCACTGGTGCGGAATTTGTGGCTCAGATTTACACGAATACGTGGCAGGCCCCGTATTTATTCCCATGAACGAACCTCATCCTCTGACCGGCATTAAAGACCAATGCATTTTAGGTCACGAATTTAGCGGTGAAATCGTAGCCGTTGGTGAAGGCGTTAAAGGTTATGAAGTTGGCGAACGTGTTGCCGCCGATGCCTGCCAACACTGCGGTGAATGTCGCTACTGCAAAGACGGTATGTACAACATCTGTGAAAGTCTTGCCTTTACCGGATTAATGAACAACGGCGCCTTCGCCGAATACGTCAATGTTCCGGCCAATCTTTTGTATAAATTACCCGAAGGTTTTCCAACAGAAGCCGGTGCCTTAATTGAACCCTTAGCGGTCGGTATGCACGCGGTTAAAAAAGCCGGTAATTTATTGGGCGAAACCGTCGTCGTAGTTGGTGCAGGAACCATTGGCTTATGTACGATTATGTGTGCCAAAGCCGCTGGCGCTGCTCGCGTCATTGCGCTTGAAATGTCTTCAGCTCGCAAAGCGAAAGCCCTAGAAGTTGGCGCAACAGTAGTTATCGATCCAAGCCAAGTTGATGCCATTGCCGAAATTAAAAAGCTCACCGGTGGCTATGGCGCAGACGTTTCTTTTGAATGTATTGGTCTTACTAAAACCGCACAAGTGGCAATAGATTCGATTCGTAAAGCGGGTCGTTGCGTTATGGTCGGTATTTTTGAAGAACCGACACAATTTAATTTCTTCGATATTGTTTCTACCGAAAAACAAGTCATCGGATCTTTAGCCTACAACGGTGAATTTGCCGATGTCATTGCGTTTATTGCCGACGGCCGTTTAGACGTAGAGCCGTTAATTACCGGAAAAATTCAACTCGCCAACATTCTTGAAAATGGCTTTGAAGAGCTGGTAAACAACAAAGAAGAAAACGTAAAAATCATTGTTACGCCCGGCATTTAATTCGCAACAAGATCTACAACAGAATCAACACAATAAACTCTGGTGAATTTATTGAGACACACAAATTCAACTGCCTCTAAAAAGTAGCCAGAGTTTCACGTAATTCTATTCATCATTTTTATGATAATAACAAGAAAAGGAGCCACTCGATGAGCGTTGCAACCAAAGAACGTAAATTGACAATTGCGCGCGCTATGGCCGAGGCAATTGCTCAAGAAATGCGTATCGATGAACGCGTATTTGTCATGGGTGAAGATATCGGACCATTGGGCGGTGTTTTTGGCAACACCCGTGGATTATTCGATGAATTTGGCGCTGAGCGCGTTCGCGACACACCAATTTCTGAAACCGCTTTTATGGGTGCGGCCGTGGGCGCGGCATCTGACGGAATGCGCCCAATTGTAGAATTAATGTTCGTCGATTTTTTCGGTGTTTGCTTTGATGCCATCTATAACTCTATGGCAAAAAATACCTATTTTTCCGGCGGCGAAGTAAAGGTTCCGGTAGTACTTATGACCTCAACCGGTGGCGGCTATTCCGATGCCGGTCAACACTCGCAATGCTTGCACGCAACCTTTGCGCACTTACCAGGTATGAAAGTCGTCGCACCATCGAACGCCTACGACGCAAAAGGTTTAATGACCGCAGCCATTCGCGACGATAACCCAGTTATTTTTATGTTCCATAAAGCCTTGCAAGGCATGGGTTGGTTGGGTACAGAACGCGACGCGATTGTACATGTGCCTGAAGAAAGCTACGAAATACCCATTGGTAAAGCTGCCGTCGTCAAAGAAGGCACAGACGTAACCATTGTGGGTTTAACCTCTGGTGTGCACCACGGATTAAAAGCCGCCCGCACGTTAGCGGAACGTGGTGTGAGCGCAGAAGTTATTGATATTCGATCATTGGTACCTTTGGATCGCGAAACCATTATTAATTCCGTGAAAAAAACCGGACGTTTAATTGTGGTTGATGAAGACTATCACAGCTACGGTGTTACCGGCGAAATCATCACCTCAGTTGTTGAACAAGGCGTTGCTCTTAAAGCAGCACCTAAACGGGTTGCTTATCCTGATATTCCCATCCCGTTTGCAAGACCCATGGAGCAATGGGCCTTACCAAACGCAGAAAAAATTATCACCGCCTTTGAATTAATGGAGAAAAACTAGATATGTCTATTGAAGTACGTATTCCTGAAGATATGTGGGAAGAAGACAGCGAAGCCGTCATTACCAGTTGGTTTGTAAGTAACGGCGGCTCGGTAAATGAAGGAGACGTTATTGCGGAATTAATGGTAGAAAAAATTCAGCACGAACTCTCTGCTCCTGCAAGCGGCACTTTATCCATCGGCAAAGACATTGACGAAGTTGTCGCAAAGGGTGACGTGGTTGCCACTATTACTGCGTAAACGTTAAAAACGCATAAATTTTGAAACGCTCTCACTAAACCAGAGTTTTCGGCGACACAAGGACGTATCGCTAATTCCTTAATTCAAGAGTATTTCTGGAAGTCTTCATAAAGAATTTCCAATTGATTATCGAGCATTATAGAGAAACAACTATGACGGCATCTGTAAATATCGAACCCGAAATAATTCCACTACGCGGCGTACGCGCGATGATTGCCAACAACATGCGCAAGAGTTTGGATGAAGCCGCGCAACTAACTCATCACGCCGAGTGTGATGCAACGGCTTTGTTCGATAAAAAAGCCAAACTCGCAGAATCGGGTATTAAAATATCGGTTGAAGATTTAATTGCCGATGTTGTTATCAATACATTAAAACAACATCCCGATTTAAATGGCCGAGTTGAACCGAAAGAAATTCATTTGTATTCAAACATTCACTTAAGTATGGCAATGGCCTTGCCAGGCAATCTACTGGTGGCACCGACCATTTTTAACGCCGATAAAATGGATATAGAAACCCGCGCCAACGCAAGAAAGGATTTAGCTCAGCGAGCGAAAATAAACAAACTTACCGTTCCAGAAATGACGGGAGGAACCTTTACCATCAGTAATTTAGGCTTGTCGCGTGTTAGTCATTTCACACCCATTATCAATATTCCGCAAATCGCTATTTTGGGCGTGGGCCAAACCAAAGACAAACCCTGGGTGATGGCAGACAAGAGTATTGCTATTCGCAAGATCATGGGATTATCGCTTACTTTTGATCATAGAGCTGTTGATGGTGCTCCGGCAGGTGCTTTTTTAACAGACCTATGTAATGCGATTGAACAGAGTTAACGCCATGAAGCAAACACAGTTTTCAACAGCCAAATTGAAAGATGGTGTAAGCGACATTCCTATTTTGAACGCAAAAATAGGTTTAGATTTAGAATTAAATTTATTGCAATCGGTGGTTGACGGCGAAACACATGCCGATTTTTTAATTTGGCGTTGCGAGCAGTCTTTGGTAGTTCCAAAAAGTTTTTCTCATAAAGCCAACTTTAAGTTAACGCAAAAATACTTTAATTATATTGGTTGGCCTATTGTATTACGAGAAACCGGTGGCGATTTAACACCGCAATATCCCGGAATGCTCAACGTGGCGATTGTTTTTCGAAGTGCCAAAAAAGCGGTATCGATTCGCGACAGCTATTTAGAAATTTGCCAACCTATTATTCATGCATTATCACGCCTAGGCATTAATGCGAGCTACGGTTCGATAAACGGAGCCTTTTGTAACGGTGATTACAATGTCACTGTTAATAACAAAAAAATTGCCGGTACTGCACAACGTTGGCGACAAATAAAATCCGTAGATAGCGTTAACCAAGACGTAGCAATTTTAGTACAAGCCGCTATTTTAACCGAAGGCCCTTTAACATACCTTTGGCAAATTTGTAATGAATTTTATCAACGCAATGACATCAACTATTTTATTGAGGAGGACAAACACATAGCACTGAATGAAATCCTTAAAGAGTCGGGTATCGCTCTTGCAAAAAAAATAGAACCTCAAATAATAGATTCTATGGAAGATTGGTTAGACAGCTACAAACAAAAAACTTCTACAACATTAAATAATAATCATTAGACATTCATAATAAAAACCCATATTCCAGTTATCTCGGAAATATGGGAGGAGTTCAACATGAATAACAATAATAATGTTAAATCTTCAGATCCAAACGCTACATCAAATAACACTGCTTCAAACAATCCTACATCGCTATCACGCCGTCAATTTTTAAATAAAGCCGGCATTACCACGGTCGGAATTGGTTTAGCCAGCTCTGGTTTATTTTCCGCAAATACTTGGGCAGCAAAAGCCGTTGGTAAAAAAGCCAGTGCAACACTGCATCGAATGGCTCGCGATATCTACCCACACGATGAGCTAGACGATAAATACTACAGCCAAGTCATGTTGCCATTAGCCGACAAAGCCGATAATGATCCACAATTAAAAGAGAAGCTTCTCGAAGGTGTTAACACCTTAGATCAACTCAGCCAAAAATATTTTGGCAAAGACTTTGTGGATATTAAATCTGAAGCCGATCGCGTGAAAGTGCTGCGTGCGATCGAAAACAGCGGCTTTTTCCAAACCATTAAAGGCAATTTAATGATGGGAATTTATAACAATCCAGAATTGTGGCAACACTTTGGCTATGGCGGCTCTGCGTGGGAACAAGGTGGTTACATTCGCCGCGGCTATAACGACATCGACTGGCTTTAAAGAAGAGACCAACGGAGTACATAATAATGACAACAAAATTTGACCTCAACGACGATAGCCTTGTAGTAATTATTGGTTCGGGTGCCGGCGGCGGTACACTCGCAAATGAGCTCGCGCAAAAAGGCATACGCTCGGTGGTACTTGAAGCGGGGAAACGCTTTACTCTTGCCGATATCGAAAACGACGAATGGCGCATGTTCGATAAAATTTCGTGGCTGGATAAACGCATTGTCGATGGTCCGTCACGTCTTGCTTCCGATTTTCCAAATCTACCCGCGTGGATTGTTAAAGGCGTTGGCGGTGCCACCATGCACTGGGCCGGTGTTGCCATGCGATTTCAAGAACACGAATTTAAAATGAAATCCACATTAGGTACCGTGTCTGGTGCTAATGTTTTGGATTGGCCCATTAGCCTAAAAGAAATGGCGCCGTACTACGAAAAAGCCGAAAAGAAAATGGGTGTTTGCGGCACAGAAGCGACGGGAATGCCATTTCACGGTGAAAGTAATCATTACAAGGTTGTCGCAGCCGGTGCGAAAAAAATAGGCGCCCACTGTGAGCAAGCAACCTTAGCAATTAATACCGAGGCCCGCGACGGCCGTCCGTCATGCCAAGTCAATGGCTTTTGTATGCAAGGCTGCAAAATCGGCGCGAAATGGTCGACCATGTACACCGAAATTCCGCGGGCTGAAGCCACAGGAAACATGGAATTACGCCCAAATTCCATGGTATTAAAAATAGAACACGATAAAAACGGAAAAATCACCGGTGTTCTTTATGCCGATGAAAAAGGCGCTCAACATTTTCAAAAAGCTCGCCTAGTAGCCGTTGCCGGTAACTCTATTGAATCACCACGCATGTTGCTAAATTCTGCATCAAATTTGTTCCCAGACGGCCTAGCAAACTCGTCCGGTCAAGTAGGACAAAACTATATGACCCACGTTACTGGAGGCGTGTATGCAGAATTCGAAAAACCCGTACATATGTACAAAAGTACGGTGGTGCCCGGTATCGTTAAAGAGTGGCAAGACCATGATGCCTCACGTGGTCATCTCGCCGGTTATGAATTAGAAATTCTCCATTTAGGTTTGCCGTTTATGTCGGCGTTTTTAAATCCGGGAAAAAGCGGTTGGGGTCGAGAAGTATCCAGCTCGTTAGCAAATTATGACAATATGGCAGGCTTTTGGATTTGCGGTGAAGATATGGCGGTTGAGTCGAACAATATTACCCTGCATCCAACCGAAAAAGATCAGTATGGCTTACCCGTACCCGTGGTTTATAAAACCGATCATATTAATGATACTCGTATGCGTAACCATGCATACGCACGCTCTAAAGAATTATTTGAATCCATAGGCGCATTAAAAGTCAATAATTTACCACCCTATCCAGCGAGTCATAACATGGGCACTAATCGCATGAGTGAAAAAGCTCGCGACGGTGTAGTAAACCGCTGGGGCCAAAGTCACGACATTAAAAATTTATTCGTATCCGACGGTAGCCAATTTACTTCCGCCGGTACCGAAAACCCTACCCTCACCATTGTTGCTCTTGCCATTCGTCAAGCGGAATACATCGCAAAACAAATGGCGCAAAAAGAGCTTTAAGCTGCCGAAACTGCGTTTCACAGTTGTTGCTTTGCGGGCATTTGCCCGCCTTTTTTTAACGTATTTATAATGATGCTTGATAAAGACTGCTGGAACCTCTGATTAACTCATCCATGATTTAATCAGAAGACAGAAATTGATAATGCGATTTTCAATTTTTTCAAAATTTCAATCACTTACTGCTCTTGAAATTGGCGACACATCCTTGCGCCACCAGAAACTCTAGGTTAATCAGAGTTTCGTGTTATAAAAAGTATTAAACTATGCAACGCTCTCATAATACAAACTCAGAGGTTTCGAAAAGTCGCAAAACCAACCAATATCCCGATATAAAAACGCAGGGTATCACCATTGCTTTTCGGGCAAGCAAAGTATTGACCGTACAATATTTTTGAATTAAATACAGTAACGGGAACGCGACGAGATAAATTAAAACCTGACCTACTTCAATTCCTAAATTAATGCCAAATAAATTAAAATAATCAATGGATTGCTGTTGAAAAATCCCTTCTTTTAAGACAAATGAAAAACCAAAACCGTGCACTAAACCCAGTACAAAACAGACTTTTAAATTAAATCTCGATGATTGGTTCAATAAAATAAAAACACCCGCAAGCAGAATAGAAGCCGCAATTAACGATTCAATCAACGGAATAAACCAATCAAAAGCGGGTACAACACCAAATACCCCCATGGTTAGAGTAATACTGTGACCAATGGTAAATAGGGTTGCACGTTGAATAACTTGCTTTACAGAAACCGAAACCAACACCAATAAAATTACAAACAACAAATGGTCCCAGCCCAGCACAATATGTTCTATACCGTGATACACGGCAGTAGCAATTTTGTCTACAATAGGTCTTTCGAAATGATAACTTTCGCTCAGCAAACCAAGGTTATGCTGTGTGTTGATTATTTGCGTGTCGCCTGCTGAGTCTCGCTCGTAGAAAGAAACATGATTAAACAAGCGATTTTCGATACCAAGATCCTTCCCTTGTTGGCTTTCAATAATAAAATCTTGCCTTGCATTAACACTGTTTATTTCAAAATAAACGTCAACAACGGCATCGAATACTTCTTTGTCGTCGGCAAAGGTAATGTTATTACGACCATCAAACGCCGATGTCGCGGACTCAAATGTAGAAAACCCTCGATTATAGTGTTCAGAATGAACACTAATCTCTTTAACATAAGGCTTCAAATCGGTACCCGAAATTGTATTTATTGAATACGCCTCAAGTACAAACTCCGTAAACTCACCCCAATGGGAATCGATAGTGTCGTTATCCAAATAATATCGCCATTGACTATCAACCAGTTTGGATTCCGTCCAAGGCAATGCTTCACCACTGTCTATACCGCCCCATTGAGGGTGAATAATCAGTAAAGGTAGAGGAATGCGTGCATACACCTGAACCGATTGAGAAGGGTTGAATACCACGTGAAAACTGCGATTAACAATGGGATTAAAGTGTGCGAAAGAGTTTAGCGAAAAAAGGAGTAAAAAAAGAAAAGTAGTAAGGCCAATTAAACCTGTGTTGTTTTTATTCATTGTATCGACCGTTATAATGCAATAATGAATACAAAAGCACGAGCCTTGAGCCCATGCTTTGTCGATAGAAACCGCTGATTAACTCGTTTTTGATTTAATCAGCGTTTTAAAAATTATTGTCTTGGGTCCCACAATCTGCGATTGGTCGATTGTTCGTATGCTTGCCCCTCTGGGTAAGAGACTATTTCTAGCTGCTGTCCCCAAGGCGTTAAGAAATACACCCAAGTTAAACCTTTCATTCCGGTATCGGTAAATAAGTGCGGCTCACCCAAAATTCTCACACCTTTACTTTTTAAGTATTTAACAGCGTCATCCATGTCTTCAACATAGAACGCGATATGGTTACCACCTAAATCGCTGTTTTTAACAAATTCTTTTTTCTGATCGGGTGATTGATATTCAAAGATTTCGAAATTGGTACCGTTGGCGCAACGAACCATCTGCGCTACTTTGATAACCGCTTTTTTATTGACATTTAAATTTTCGGTCATCCAATTATCGGAAAACGGCCCAAAAGGTCCAATGGTATGAAAGGCCTCACAGCCAATTACATCAACAAAAAAGGTTACTGCCTCATCGACACTCGGAACAGTAAAGCCGATATGCTGAA
The DNA here is from genome assembly GCA_937864365.1 of uncultured Alteromonadales bacterium. GTDB lineage: Bacteria > Pseudomonadota > Gammaproteobacteria > Pseudomonadales > Cellvibrionaceae > Sessilibacter. The sequence continues at coordinate 14,763 of CALMJT010000227.1, forward strand.
CACCTTTCATACCTGGCATGGCAGCTTGGGCTAATAGCGGCGTCGCGCACAATAAAACGAGAACATAGTGTTTAATACGATTCATGAAGATCATTCCTTATTCTTATTTTTAATTAATTACCATCGAAATAAAGATCGATTTGGAAATCTTTTTTATTTCATAAAATTCATGGCAATTTCTCTGCCACAACATTTAAACAAATAACCCGCTAAGAACAATTAAATACGTTCATTTAGGACTGCGAATATCGAAAGAATCAAATCTGTTATTGCTGGTTGCGACACAGTGTCTTACACATCGATCGTACCCGTTATAATTATGCGACAGTCTGTCGCTCATCGTTGCAGACACCTTCGAATCTATAGAAACGCCCGATTCACTCCGCCTGATTTAGTCAGCGTTTTTATAAGAACCGCTCGGTTATCAGCGCTTTTTATCGATGTTTTTACAAAAGATAACGATCATTTTGGCTGGTATAGAAGTTGCGATTTAAATAACTGTGTTGCACACAGGCATCCTGGGCTAGCGTAAATTTCTACCCGATTTTTTCTACGGCTCAAAAAGATCGTTATCCATTTCAATAAACCATTGAAACGGTAAAAATCAAAAAACCACATAATTCAATGTTTATTTTCTGATACATACGTGCACTCACAAATCAGAAATTTCTCTAATTAAAACAATAAAAATAAGGTATGCATAAAATGAGATTAAAAAATACCAGCGCTGCTATTCTTTCATTAATGACTTACCTCACGGTTAGCGCACCTAGCCACGCCATCTCTTTCAGTGAAGGTGGATGGAATGTGGATATCTCGGGATCAGTTGGCGGTTATTACACGCAAACAAACTGTAATTTTAAGCCTGACTCCGCACAGTGGAGTACGTTTTCCGCTTGTAAATTTGCAGTCAATAATGATGATACCGCCTCCGTTCAAAATGGATTCTTACCCGGCTGGTTAAATACCATTGTCACTCACACCACAGACTCCGGAATGAAATTAACTGCGCATTTTGGTTTTGCACCGGGTACATCAAATCCATCAAGCTTTGGTGGCCGCATCGCGGGTGCTCAAAACGTGGGCGATGTTCGTAATGTGTATTTAAAAGTCGAAGACGATTGGGGATCGGTATTGCTTGGTCGGGATGCGGCATTATTTGGATTACACGCGACACTTTCAGATATTACCGTGCCTGGAGTCGGTACGCAGGCAGAGGCCGCCGGTGCACTTAACACTACCTTTGGTGCTGTGGCGGCAGGCTATACCTATTTCAGTTTTCAACCACAAATTACCTACGCAACACCAGTTGTAAACGGCTTTCAAGCCAAATTTGGCGTTATTCAACCGGTAGATATTCAGCCTGATCCAATCAATACCGGCGGCCCTATTTATAACGTTCACGACACGCCCATGTTCCAGGGTTTATTAACCTACGATTTTGCCGGAGGTAGTAAATTGTGGACATCTTTCGTGCAACAAGATGCGCGTCGTTCCGATACCGATGAAGAGATTTCGGCAGAAGGTTTTGAAATTGGTGGCAGATTGGTTTTAGGTAAGTTCACCGCCAACGCGTCTACTTTTATTGGTGACGCTTTGGGTGATGGTATTTTGTTTGTTGGCGCCACAGACAGTGAAGGCAACGAATACGAAACGGAAGGTTATTTATTAAATGCCGGTTATCAATTTGGTAAAACCCGATTATCGGTGCAATATGGAGTGACCGAAAATAAAGACCTTGCCGGTGCAGAAAATGAAGTATCATCGATTGTTCTGGTACGCGACATAACACCGGGCTTGCAATTTATTGCCGAATATACCCAGCATACAACGTCGCAAGATGGATTTTCTGATGCCGAAGCAAGTACCGTTGCTGCGGGTGCCTTATTGTCTTTTTAGGTAGAAGAAACTCTGATTAACCTAGAGGAAACTCTGATTAACCTAGAGTTTCTCGCGACACAAGGATGTGTCGCCAATTTCAAGAACGGTAAGTGATTGAAATTGTGAAGAAATTGAAAATCGCATTTTCAATTTCTGTCCTCTGATTAAATCATGGATGAGTTAATCAGAGGTTCCTAGAGTTTCTCGCGACACAAGAATGTGTTGCCAATTTCAAGAACTGTAGGTGATTGAAATTGTGAAGAAATTGAAAATCGCATTGTCAATTTCTGTCCTCTGATTAAATCATGGATGAGTTAATCAGAGTTTCCTAGAAACAATTAAAAAAACCTCTGATGCATTTCAGAGGTTTTTGAAACACCCATAAATAAGAGAAATTCAAGAAGACTAAAACGGTTAAATTGCGATTTTCAATTCATAAGAAGTTTTTCATTGATGGGTTCGTACACCGAAGCCGCATTCATTAATGATGAGGCTGTTAATTGTGGAACACCATATACTTTGACGATTTTATTTTTCTTATTTTTAACGCGATCCACCAGCAAATCGAAATCGCCGTCACCGGAGACCAATATAACGATATCAACACTGTCTGAGACGTCCATGACATCCAGGGTAATGCCTACGTCCCAATCGCCTTTCGCTGAACCATCTGATCGCTGAATATAAGGTTTTAACTTCACTTCAAAACCGATAGCTCGCAGAATATTTTGAAATTCTTCTTGTTTACGATCACCACGATCAATCGCATAAGCGTAGGCTTTTACAACCTCGCCAAGTTGTGAAATTTCTGACCAAAACTCGTTGTAATTGAAATTCCTTTTATACGCTTGCTTAACCGTGTAATAAACGTTCTGAACATCAACAAATACTGCCACTTTTTTCATGGATTAACCTTAATTATATTTATAATTCCAAGAGCTTCTTCAAAAACCACAGTGTTACACGATATCTGTAGGAATTTTCAATCACTATACATCACAGACTAAAATAGTTTGAATTTTTTTCTTCTATGAGAATACTCTAATCTCACCAATACAATGACGCTAATAGGTAGGAAAATACGATTGAACCGTCATTCATAAATTCATCTGATAGGTAACAATAGTCACTGAGGCTTATATAAAATCACCAACTAGGCCTCTACTGAAGCATGCCATTAGATACTTCATAATTTAATCGGCGCACAGGCTTTGAAAATACAATGTTCAACTTCTTCACAATGTCAATCAGTTACCGTTCTTGAAAGTGAGGTCATATTACTGCAGCACCAGAAACTCTCAGTTAAGCATCGATTTCTATAGTAACTAGTTAAGACACTATAAGACCAAGATTAAGTAACAATTAAGGCGATAGAAATGAAATAAAGATGGCGCTATTGCCAGTGACTAAGCTTAGGCGAGTGGTTAGATAATTGCGGCTAAATGACGACACACACTATTTTAACATCTGATAACCCAGCGATAAAAAATTAATTTTGCGATATTCACAACCATTTTTTAAAAAATGCGTGTGTTTACCGGTCATCTACAGCCTTTAATCCAACATATAGAATACTTTTCGCGACAGAAAACATTTGTTTTATAAAGCGATATAACGCCCTAAACAGGGTTTTAATATTTAAGGCGTTCGCTTTTATAAAACTGGTTTCTTGCTATAAAATCATATCTGCGTAATTTGATAGGTCTTCTAACAGCTGTATTTTTTGAGCAGATAACTGACCAGATTCTTGTAAGGTAAACACTTTTTCGTGAAATTCATCCAGGGTTAAACAACCTGGCTGTGGCTCGGTAAGTTTTTGTACTCGATAGCTGTGCCACAATTCTTGCTCTTCATAACTTAAGGTTTCTGGAAAATTGCGCGCGCGATAACGCAATAACATATCGTTTAAGCGTTTGTCTTCAAAAGCGATAAGCGTGCTGGCTAACTCGCTACCAGACGCCTTTCTGACCTGTTCGCATTTACTTTTGTCGCTATTGCCGATAAAACCATCGTATAAAGACTGTTCCGCTTCTATCGATTTATTAAACGGATTAGCACTAAACACATCATTAAGTTTTTTCGTTAAGGTATGCCCTTTTAGTTTTCGCCAATTTTCGCGGCAAAAATCTAAATCAATATTTAATCGTTGAGCAGCAGATTCATCAAGCAATTTAGGTGTTGCTAAAACCGGGCTTTTATTTAAATGCACTTCTTTTAACGCGATACGCGTTTCGCCTTCTGCCAAATCGGCGGTGGGTGTGTAGAGCTTTTCTAAAATAACGTCTGCGGATAATTTCAGTAACGAATCTGGATTATGAGCAAGATCGTAACAAATAACCGAGTTTTTATTTTTAGGATGCATTGCTAAAGGAACAATAAGACTCGCACAACCATGAACCGCCGGGAAGCGTGACGAAACATGCAATAACGGTTTGGTAGTGACGACATCGATTAATTCGAACGCTTTACGCTTGTCGCGAAGCTCGAACAGATAATCAAACAGTTTAGGTTGTTTGGTTTTAATTAATTTGGCTAAAGCAATAGTTGCGTACACATCCGATAACGCATCATGTGCGGCATCGTGAATTAAATTATTGGCAGCAGATAAATTTTCTAATTTAAAACTGACGACGCCCTCTACCGTTGGCCATTCAATACCTTCTGGACGTATGGCATAACATAAGCGCACCATATCAATGATGTCCCAGCGGCTATTGCCATTTTTCCATTCGCGCTCGTAGGGGTCGTAAAAATTACGCCATAAACTGTAACGCGTAACTTCGTCATCAAACCGAATGCTGTTGTACCCAACGCCACAGGTGTTTGGTGCCGACAATTGTTGATGAACTTGCGAGACAAACTCTCGCTCATCAAGACCTTTTTCCAAAGCCATTAACGGATTAATACCCGTAATTAAACATGCTTCTGGATGCGGTAAAAAATCCGGCGTTGGTTTGCATAAAATATTAATCGGATCATCGATAATATTTAAATCGAGATCGGTACGAATACCTGCAAACTGAACAGGACGGTCCTTCGAAGGGGTTGCACCCCAGGTTTCGTAGTCGTGCCAAAAAAAACTGCTCAAAATAAACCTTTTTGAATTTCATTAAGTACAATTAATGTAGCAATGTTTATATGCTGCCTATCAATTGGAAACTCTGATTAACCGAGAGTTTCCAGAGACACAACCATGTGTCGTCAATTTTAGTGTCGTCAATTTTAATCATTGAGGAGCTAATCACAGGTTACAAGAGCTATACTTCTTCAACCATTTTCACAATGGTTTTTTTAAGATAAACCTTTTTACCGTCTTTCTTTTTTAAAACAAGCATACCTTCATAACCGCCCAGAGTAAAAACGCCATCACTGCCGTTCACTTCGCCAACAAATTCAACTTGTTCAAAATTTTTACCATCGGTTAAATAAACATTATAGCGTTTATGAACGGTAATATAGTCCTCAGTAACAGGTAAAGATTGTTTCCGTACTTTAGCCTCCTTTCGAGAAGATATTTTTGCGGAAACGTATCCGTAAATCACCATTAAAATGATTATAGAAACAATTACTGCCCAAACCTGCGACATAGAGAAATCCATTCTGTTTAGCGATACCGAACAGCCGTGCCACTGACACTCACCATCATCATGCCGCCTTTTTCACCAATCACTTCGTAATCGATATCGATACCAACAATGCCGTTGGCGCCTAATCTCATGGCTTGCTCTTCCATTTCGTGAAAGGCAATTTGCCGAGCCTTACCCATTTCTTTTTCATAGGCACCAGCGCGACCGCCAACAATATCGCGAATGGCGCCGAATAAATCTTTAAAGATATTAGCGCCTAAAATAGCCTCACCAACAACAACCCCGAGATATTCTGTAATTTGATGACCGTCAATATTAGAAGTGGTTGTTTTTAACATTTTGCTCTCCAAAATTTATTGGAATGATTACGAGAAACTCTGATTAAACGAGAGTTTCTAGCGATACAAGGATGTGTCACCAATTTCAAAAATTGTGAGTAATTGAAATTGTGAAGAACCTCGAAATCACATGTTCAATGTCTGCACTCTGATCGAATCATGGATGAGTTAATCAGAGATTCTTACAATTCATAAACGAAGAATATATTCCATGGATTTATGCCATGATTATTGCCAGGCGCAAGTCTTTATTTTAGAAATCTTAAAATGGTTACGCCGTCATCAATTGCTGGTCAGTTTTGGACGCCATATCAATATCACGTTGCGTTAAACCCGCCACCGAATGCGTCCACCAAATAACGGTTAAGCTACCCCACTCTACAATCAGTTTTGGATGATGATCAAAAGCATCAGCCAAATTAGCAAGTATCTGCGCGGCTGCGGTTGCACCTTGAAAATCACTGAACGAATACTGCTTAACTAGCTGAGAAACCTTATCTTTTGTCTCAAGATTCCAGCCAGACAACAACTGTAATTGCTGCTGAATTTGTTGTTCGGTCAATAGCGGATTATCGCCCATGTGAGCCTCCCATAACATTTACGATTAAAAGCAATTTTCACATACAAAAAAGGCCGGAGATCTCCGGCCTTTTCACACGACGGCTGCTTATTTAACTTCAATAATGCCTTCTTCGATTTTTGCTTTCCAGATTTTTGGACCCGTTTGGTGAACAGACTCACCTTTGCTGTCTACGGCAACGGTAACGGGCATATCTTCTACTTCAAACTCGTAGATAGCTTCCATACCTAGGTCTTCAAAGGCAAGCACTTTTGCCGCTTTAATCGCCTTAGAGACCAAGTAGGCAGAACCACCAACAGCCATCAAGTACACCGCTTTGTTGTCTTTGATCGCTTCGATAGCCGCAGGACCACGCTCTGCTTTACCCACCATGCCAGCAAGGCCGGTTTTTTCAAGCATAGTACGAGTGAACTTGTCCATACGAGTGGCCGTCGTTGGGCCAGCAGGGCCAACAACTTCGTTACCAACTGGATCAACAGGGCCTACGTAGTAAATCATGCGGTTGGTGAAATCAACCGGTAACTCTTCGCCTTTGGCAATCATATCAACCATGCGCTTATGAGCAGCATCACGGCCGGTTAACAACTTACCAGACAACAATACGGTTTCACCGGGTTGCCATTCTGCCACGTCTTCTTTGGTTAGCTCATCAAGATTAACACGGCGTGCAGAACCTACTTCCCAAGTGATTTCTGGCCAATCGTCTAGGCTTGGTGGAGTTTGCAGTGATGGGCCTGAGCCATCTAGGGTGAACTTCACCAAACGCGTAGCCGCACAGTTTGGAATAACTGCAACTGGCTTGTTGGCAGCATGAGTCGGGCAATCTTTTACTTTAACATCTAAAACGGTGGTTAAACCGCCAAGACCTTGGGCACCAATACCCAACTTGTTGACCTTATCCATGATCTCTAAACGCAATTCTTCAGCACGGTTAGAGGCGCCGCGCTCTTGCAAGTCTTGAATATCAATTGGATCAAGCAGTGCTTCTTTAGCCATAGCCATGGCTTTATCGGCGGTACCGCCAATACCAATGCCCAAAATACCAGGAGGACACCAGCCAGCGCCCATGGTTGGCAATACGCTCAGAATCCAATCCACAACAGAGTCAGACGGGTTCAACATGGCAAACTTGGTTTTGGCTTCACTGCCACCACCTTTGGCTACCACATGAACGTCAACTTTATCGCCCGGAACGAGCTTATAGGTGATCATGGCAGGAGTGTTATCGCCGGTGTTTTTACGCGCGCCATCTGGATCAGCCAGAACAGAAGCACGAAGCTTGTTGTCTGGGTGGTTGTATGCGCGGCGAACACCTTCGTTAACCATATCTTCAATTGAACAATCGGCGTCCCATTGTACGTTCATACCGATCTTCATAATCACACTAACGATACCAGTGTCCTGACAAATAGGACGATGCCCCTCTGCACACATACGCGAATTGATTAGAATTTGCGCCATTGCGTCTTTAGCCGCTGGGTTTGCTTCGCGCTCGTAAGCTTGATGAACCGCTTGGATAAAGTCTTTGGGGTGATAGTAAGAGATAAACTGGAGGGCGTCGGCGATGCTGTCGATAAGGTCTTGTTGACGGATTATAGTGGTCATTGCGCACTTCTCTTTATCGGCTAGTTTTGGTTGATTTGGGCGCAATTCTACAACATTCAAACGGGTATTTCTCCTGTGTGAGTGTGTAGCCACTTAAACTTTGGTCGAGCTAATCTAAAGCTCAGATTTTATTCAATTCGCCTTCAAAGTTTGACTAAACTGCTCTCGCAGCCAGTTTTCATAAACCTCACCGTATTTAACATCAGCTCTTGCAATGTTCATACAAGGCAACCAAAAGCTTCCCTCATAAGCAGCAGACACTGATAACACCTATCAACAGAGATTAATAACTCATCGAACCAATTGCCGTAAATTTGCTAATTAAAACCAGCGAACAGCTTTTCTAGCGATACAAAGATATGTCATTAAATACAAGAACCAAAAAAGATGGGAATCGTTAAAACCTAGGGAAGTGTTAAAGCGTAGGGAAGTGTTGAAACGCGGTAAGCTGCATTATCAACTTATGCTCTGGGTTGAACGTGATAAAACCAAAGAAACAATTACCACTGCATAAATTGAAATGAGAAAAGAAAGAATGATGATTAAATCTGAGTCGGTTACCCAATTAATCGCTGTTATTAAGGAAACTCTGATTAACCTAGAGTTTCTCGCAACACAGGGATGTGTCGCCAATTTCAAGAACAGTAAGTGATTGAAGTTGTGAAGAAATTGGAAATCGCATTGTCAATTTCTGTCCTCTGATTAAATCATGGATGAATTAATCAGAGGTTCCTTAACTTAATAACAGCGATCTAAATGAACTAACTCGAATTGGATGTTAATTATATACTTGGAGGACCGTATTTATTTACACCTTCGGTACCTTGCAAACAACCATTCTCGACAAATGCCCAAATACCACCAATTACCGGAATCAAGTTAATAAGAATCCACCAACCAGATTTGTCTCGATCATGCCATCTCTTAACTTGCACAACAAAAGAAATCCAGATTATTGGTATATATAGAATAATTGTTATCACCCCAATGAAAGACTCATTCAAACCTAGAACAACGGAGATAAAACCAGACAATATTGCAAAAATAATTATACCTAAAAACACTAACCAATATGTTTTTCTAGTTGTTCTGCCTTTTGGAGAAAAAAGAATCTGAGCCAATGTTGGCTTAATTAATTCACCCGAATCAGCCGATAATTCGGAATTTGGAGCGGAGTAAACATTATCGGTCATAAAATATCCTTTTTTTAATTTAACGAGATAATTACATCAAAACTGTTACAAAGACGAAGTATAAATCGAGAAGTACTGCAATAGATACAACTTCAATTTAATGAGTGGTAAATAAAACCAAAAACTATCATTTTCGAGACGTACAAACAACAAAATGAATCAAACCCAACGTAGGTTCTATTTGCGATACAAAGTTACAAAGTATAGGAGCCTCTGATTAACTCATCCATGATTTAATCAGAGGACAGAAATTGACAATGCGATTTCCAATTTCCTCACAATTTCAATCACTTCCCGTTCTTGAAATTGGCGACACATCCTTGTGTCGCGACAAACTCTAGGTTAATCAGAGGTTCCTATAATAAAAGTCTTCATTTGATAAATCTAAAAACTAACGCTTTCCTTCCAGCAATTCATTTAAAGCTCTATCTGTTAACTTCCATTGTTTCTCATGTTTAATTGTTCCTAGTCGCAGTGCAAATTTTCTTTGTTTTTTTAATTCATCAAAAATCTTTTTTCTGTGAATGGTTTTACTATCTTTAGCAAAATCAAGAACTCGCTTATTCGTTTCACCTTGCAGGACCAATGGGTAGTGAGCTTTAATATCAATTGGTGGTGAATCATAATAAAAAACTCTATAAAGATGTTGAAATATATGTTGCCCGCTATGATTCAAATGCTTCTTAACACACTCACTCAGTATCTTGGCTGTCTGTTCAGGTGATAGATCAGGTTGACGCCCGTAATACTTTCTCTTAAAAAATTGCAACCTTTTCAAAAAAAATGAACCATCAACAAGAACGGCTACCCTAAGATCCATCTCTGATTATCTCCCTGAATTTTAAGCAAAAAAAACCGCGGGTTTGGCGAAGCTGTTAACGAGTAAGCTAAGCGTAGCCGCGGGTGCTATGTCGTATTAGTATGCTCAATTATCTTGTCAAGAGTTAGTTTCCGACGATTTTGTGGAGTAGTAACTAAAGTAATTAACATTTAGCAAGGATTAATTAATTTTAGTTACTACTATATAAGAGTGCCCGGTGCATCTCCAGAATATCTTGATCACGACCTAATATACATTGGAAATTATTCGTGCGTTGCTTGCCAGTTTTTTATTGCGTTTAGGCTTTGTGAGATGTGTCCTTTGGGTGCTGAGTCGTGCAGTACGTGGATGATTTCACCACTCGGTGCGATAACGTATGAGACTCGGTCGGCGATGTCGTCGCGACCTTTTATTAGCGAATCGTAGGCGCGAGTTACGGTAGCATCTGTGTCTGCGGCCACGGCGAATTTATTGCGACATTCAGAAACCGAGAATTCGTTTAGGGTTTTGATGTCGTCGGTAGAGACACCAATAATGGTGGTATTTAATTCGGCGAAGTCGTCTGAGGCTTCGGCAAATGTATGTGCTTCTACGGTGCAACCTGCGGTAAATGCTCGCGGATAAAAGTACACAACCACTGGCCCGGTTTTTAGGGCTTCTTGTAAATCGAATGAGAATTCTTGGCCTGCCTTAGAAGCTTGCAATGCAAATTGCGGAGCTATTTCACCTTCTGAAAGCGTTGCCTGCGCACTCGCCGCCATAAAATACAGCAGTGTTGAAAGTAAACTGCCCTTTTTTAAGGTGGTTACACATTTTTTACCGTAGATGTTACTCATACTCAGCTCTTTGGGTTTATGGTTTTTTAATGGAATGTAAGAGTTTTTATTAAAAGAACCGCTAATGTCTTTTCGGCTTCTGCAATAGATTATTAAAGCTAACGACAACAATACGCACATGACGGTGGCTGAGATTAGCAGATTACGAAGACTTTTCTAGAGTAATTTAGAAGATACTGTTATTTGTACCTTCTAAATTAAGAGATTACACCAAGAGCTGTATTAAGAAACTACTCCACGAACTATGACGCTGGGAGGACTTTGAAAGATAAAACAGCTAATGGCAGAGATAAGGTCGGATGAAACTCTGATTAAGTCGTTTTTGAGTTAACCAGAGCTTGTTATTTACTGTGCTTTTAAGCAGTCGCCCAATGCACTGAATAGATCGCTGATTTCTTGTTCTGTGGCAATAAACGGCACGGCAAATTGTAGGGTATCGCCACCGTTTCGAACGTAGAAACCTTTTTCCCACATTTTTAACACAATCTCAATGGGACGACGCGTTGGCTCACCGGGATAGGCTTCTAGAGTAAGCGCACCGGCCATACCGCAGTTACGAATATCCGTTACGGTTGGCAAACCTTTTAATTCGTGAATGCATCGTTCTAAAACCGGCGCCAAGCTGCGTGAACGCTCGATAAGACCTTCGCGTTCAATAAGATCTAAGGTTGCCAAACCCGCCGCACACGCCACGGGATGCGCAGAGTAGGTGTAACCGTGGGGCAGTTCTAGTTGATACTCTGGGCCACCGGTTTCCATAAAGGTGTCGTAGATTTCTTGCTTACAAACGACGCCACCCATGGGTATAACGCCGTTGGTCATTTGTTTGGCGATGTTAATAATGTCGGGCTGTATATCGTAGGCTTCTGAACCTGTTTTGTAGCCTAAACGGCCAAAACCAGTGATAACTTCATCGAAAATTAACAATATGTTGTTATCTCGACAGATCTGTTCGATACGTTTTAGATAGCCTTTTGGCGGCGGAATAACACCGGCAGAACCAGACATGGGTTCAATCATTACGGCGGCGATGTTACTGGCATCATGCAGGTTAATTAAATCGAGCAGGTAGTTCGCGCACTCGGCACCGGTTTCGGGCTCGCCTTTAGAGAATTCGTTACCGGGAATCATGGTGTGTGGCAGATGGTAGGTCTCTAATCCGCTACCAAACCACGCTTTGTTACCGGGAATACCGCCAACGCTTGTGCCACCGTAGTTAACACCGTGGTAGCCTTTTACACGACCAATAATTTTGGTTTTACTTGCCAAGCCTTTTTTGCGCCAATAGGCGCGCACTATTTTTAATGCAGTGTCGGCGGCTTCACTACCCGACCCTGTAAAAAATACGCGATTAAGCCCCGCAGGCATAAACTGGGTAATTCGGTGTGCGTATTCAAACGCTTTAGGATGCCCAAATTGAAACGCTGGCGAATAATCCAGACGAGCAACTTGGTCGGCTACAGCTTGATTGATTTCTTTTCTGGAATGGCCCGCGCCGGTTGTCCATAAGCCAGAAAGTCCATCAAATACTTTGCGGCCATCAGCGCTGGTGTAGTAACACCCTTCTGCTGCAACAACGATACGTGGGTCTTTTTTGAAATGACGGTTGCCTGTAAAAGGCATCCAGTAAGAGTCTATTTGTTCTTGGGAAAGATTAACAACGTTGCCACTCATAAAATCCTCTAAATAGATGACAAATCATCTAAGGAGTCTACTGCAAGAATGGCGGTTTAAAAATACTTGAGCCGTTTTTTTTAAACGCATCAAAAAACTGCCCCAATTCGGTTTGTTTTTTATCGAGAATAAAAAGCTGACGCTCTACTTTGACGCCTTTTAGATTCAAAATTATCCGATCGATTTTGCTCAATATTTCTCACACTTACCTTTAGTTTTAATACACAGTTATTTTGTTCGATTTGAGCTAATCGTGATTGGCTTCTTTCGGTGGTGCATTTTCTTTCGAAGGTACATTTTCTTTCGTTCGAAAAACATAACGCTCCATAAATTCATAGGTTTTACAGGCCGGTTCTAGTGTTCGCTGTAACCGATTTAATTCACTGTCGTGTACTGATAACGCATCTAGGAAAAACGCACCGCCTTGTGTATTAATATCAAGAGTGGCCGATTGTTCTTTTGAACTGTATTTTTCCAGTTGTTCTGAAAGCTCGTAAGCTCTATTAATATGTACTGTCTCGAAGAATTCCGAAGCTCTTGCATTACATATTATTTCGCTGCCTAACACCAACAAATGATAAATGGACCTATGCCAAGATTCTGATAAATTCCCGCAAATATTTTCATCGCAATTGGTATTTAACGGCTCCACCGGTTGACTATTGGAGTATCGATTTACTTCTAAGCGCTGCCCACTTCTGGGTGGCACCCATGATTCCCCGCGACCTAAATGAATGGATGAAGGAACGTATCCCGAACTGTACATATACGTTGTACACGGAAAACACGAAGCCATTTTTGTGGTTTGTAAACCTGTAGCCATTTCATAGGGAGTACACCAAGGCCCTTGCTGTTCACAGTGGGTAATTGCGGTACACATGCCATGCATATAACCAACTTTTACGTCACGAGGAGTATTTTGCGGCATGGGGCCCATTCCTTTGGCGGGATTGGGATCTAAGTTAATTTGCTCGTTGCCAGTTGGAGCAATCAATCCCCAATATTCGTCGTGTTTTCCCGGCCAAGGGCGTTCTGTTTTATTAACTTCAACGCGCATGGTTGGATACAAATTATTATCCGCTTTTTCTGGATTATCGACTAAACCGGTGTAGGCACCACGTCCACTGTATACAGAGTCTTTATTTCGCTCGGCATTATTTAACATTGCCGCTTTACTGTAGGTTAATGGGCTTTCACGTTCAGTGGGATTTTGTCGATGTCCACCACTTCTACCAGTAATTAATTCGCCTTCGGCACCCTTGGGTGATTGTCCATCTTTTAACCAATCGCCACTACCCTCGCAATACCGATCAAGCGCGGCAGACATGGCACTTAATACGGTTTCAAACTTGTGCCAATCTTGGATAATCTTATCTTCTTTTTCAGGTGAACCTACATCGCTTGCGTTGGGATGTTCTATATCGAACTGACAGTGTTGTTGTTGATAAAATCGAGTCATCGAAAAGCCGAGAATTACCGCAGAAACAATAACGTCCGATTCTATTTGTACTTCTTTATCGTATAAGTTAGGGGAATCATCATTATACTGTTTACCGAAAATAGTTACCTTAGTCATAATTTATTCCGTGAAACTCATTAATACTTAAAATTACTTTTTAGAAACCAATTCTCCGGGCTATAGGTGTAAGCTAGGTTACATCTACAAGCTTTTTAATGGCCTCGTATTGCCGGCTGAGTGATGTACGAATGAGATAATCGTCGATAAGGGATGCAGCCACTTTACGTTGCCGACCAATATCTTCGAGGGCGGCAACTTGTTTTTTAAGATTATTGGGCGCCTGTGCAGCTGAAATTTGCACGTCATCGCCTGTTGTTAATGTAATAAAACTATCGGCCTTATCTTTATTAAACACAATAAATATGCATTCGTAAAAATAGCGGCCCAGTTTTTCTACTTGATAATTACGAAAACTAAGAGTCAAAGAGGTATTATCAAATTTTTGTTCGAACAGTGAGCGAAAATTTGCCGTTACCAGTTTTAAATCGATTAAATTTTTTACACGAAAAATCGCAGCTTTATCCACACCCGAAAAACCAACACTGCGAATTTGCAAAACATTATTTTCGGCAACAAAATCTAACAACGTTAAATCATCACTGGCAATGCCAATTGCACCACGAAGTATTTCTGAGTTAAGAAAAGCCAGATTTAAAAGCGCCAATACCGGTCCGTTCACAAATTCACGATAATTGTTTCTTGCCTGCTCAACTCGCTGTGCATTAATGGTATTAGCATCGTCAAAACCAGAGCTACTTTCAAAGGCTTGTTCTGCAACGTAAGCCATCATTTTTTTGACCAGTAAATACGGGCTGTCTGGATCACTATCGTCGTCAAGCTCTGCAATCATATTTTGCCAAGCATTGGTACCGAGAATGTAGTCGTTTATCAGTTTAGCGACAACGCCATCACCAACCTGATAATTTTGATCGATGATGTCATCTTTTGAATCAACACCTACGCGTTTTAACACTAATGAAATGATTTTCGGTCGCGACTGTGGAAAAGCATCCCAAATACCAACAAAGCGTTTAATTCTTTTTGGAAACTTATCTTTATGATTAGAAGAACCATCAGCAATTTCACACATCATTTCGACGACTTCTGAAAGATGATAAAAGAAATTCGGGAGAGGTAATGTTACGGAGGTTAATAGTTGTTGCTTGTCGGTAACTGAAACTTTAACGTGTTCTACTTGAATGTGTTGATTCTCCAACGCCGACCATACCTCAATGGCTTCAATGGTGTTTGACCGCGGAATGGTAACGTCGATAAGCTCCATTAATATAGGCTTTTTTAAAGCGTCGCTTTGATTTGGTACGGAAATACTCGTTTTAACTTCTGCATGCCACGTGTAACCTAGTCGCCACAAGACAAAGGGTTTGATTGCGTCATTAAATGTTATGCCCGATATCCACTGACGTTTAATATTGGCAGAGGCAGGTAAGCTTTGATTGTTATTTATCCATAAACCTGTTTTATCGTGATCGAATATTTTTCTAAAGCTTTGTGGCGAATCTAAACTTAAAGAATAATTATTTTTTAAGCTATTTGCGCTGTTATTCCAATCATCCACTATTTGTTCGACAAAGTCGTGAGGAAACGAGTTGGCTTTATATTCTGGTAGTTGCTCTTGTTGGACAATATATATGGCTGTAGATTGAAAAATCTCCTGCACCAAATCTTCAACAGTTGCGTAGATTTTATTCTGAATATTTTCCGGCAACCAAGGATCAATCACTATCTGTGTGTCCCAGTCGGAGGTTCCTCCGCCATCTTGGGTTGCTTTATCGCCTGTTGGATCTAAAACACAATCAAAAGCGTTTCCGCCTTTTCCATAAAACAGCACATAGTTTCTGCCGGGAACTAAGCCTTCTTTTTCAATCAGTTCAGCATTGAGTTTTTTCATCTCAACGTTAATTTTTTGTAAAGCATTCAGAACACACATTCTAATATGGGCACCTAAACCATCGCGGAAATTCCTATCGTTAATTTCTGCGGTTAGCCATCCGGAAATTACACGTCGGTTATGCCTCTGGGTTTCGGTTTCCATTGCCAAGCCTATGATTAATAAATTCGACGAGATAAAGCTGGTGATCTGAAGAATCACCCTACCTAGGAAGGATTGGTGTTAGTGTTTATGAAATGGTTGAAAAAAACTTGGTAATAACCACGGTGGTTTGGGTGAATTTTACGATTGCGGTCGCGCTATTTTGAAAACTAATAAAAAATCTATTTTATAGAGAACGAAGTTCTGTTCCAAAAAAAATAAGAATAAATAGCATTAATAGTCAAAAATTTGAGCGTTTAAGACGAATTACCAACAACGACGATTAGGTCTCAAATCGGTAATTAATTTCAGTAATTTGAAACTAAATTTAATCCTGAAATATTTAACAGGTAATGAAATTAGCTCGCTATTAATTTGGCTATTTCACGTTAAAAGTCGAAATTTATGAAGATACTTGACCATTACTTGCAAACACTGGTCAAAATTATTCTTTAAAAATCTGGGCTGTATACTAATTCTCTAAAATTTCAACTTCATACACCTCAATTTTTGTATTTAGCTGGCTTACTAACAGGACTGTTAAACTTAAGAATTAAGGCATAGGATGAGGAAGTTATTCGGTTCAACGTTTCACTAGATAACCAATTTAAGCGTTTACCGAAGCTGGATTTATTGTTTCTGAAAGACTCTTGGCCTATTTGAGAAGATGTTTTTTGATCACAGAACATCGCAGGTATTTAAGACTCAAACAAGTTGGGCCAATAAATTGTCGCACCGGTTGGCATACTGACTGTGAGCGAGGTTTATTTTTCAGAATTGTTTTGCTGATACTAATAATTAGCAAAAACTACACAGATTGACATTATGAAGATGACCGCACGAAACATTGCTTCTATTTTTTTGGGTTTATTAATTTTTGGGCTATCCGCGATATCTATGGCACAACCTGCTCAACGCGTGATTATTATGTTTGATACGCCGCTTAGCGATACAGAAAGTGAAACTATGCTTTCTGAAATTTCTGATTTAAAGCCGTGTGATACGAGTTTCGAAAAAGCCGAACACAGCTCAGCAAGTCGCTGGGTTTTAATTATGAAACCCACTTTAAGTGAAGCTGCGCTGAATAAATTTATAGAGTCTGTAAAAACGTTAGACAATATTCGCTGGGTTGAAGAAGACAAATTTATGCATCTTCAAAAACCCGGTAAATCATTAAATTAATTCTTTGATTTCTTCCGCTCATGCTTCTTTGAATGAGGCAGGATTTTCTCGTGCTTTGAATAGGGCGGAGTTAGCTGTTGGCCAACGGCAATCTTAATTTACATTCGACAATGTTAGACCATGTTATGAGGACAGTTATGTTACCCGTCATTAAAAAATCATGGCAAAAGTCATCTAAGCGCCTTGCATTTGCAATCAGCGCCGTGGCTTTGTCTGCTGCATCAAGCCTAAGCTTCGCAGCTATGCCTGAATTCGAACAAGCTTTTGCTACTCCTGCTCAATCACAATCTGTTACTAACCGCATTATTGTTAAGTACAAAGACTCGTCTGAGCTTGCCAGTGCAGAAACCATGAGCACTGTTCAAGTCAACCGTATGGGTCGCGCCACTGGCACTACCTTTGAGCATATGCGTCGTTTATCGACCGGTGGCCAATTGTTAAAAATGGACGGTTTCAAATCGCAAAAAGAAATCGATTCAATCATCAGCGAAATCATGACCGATCCAAATGTTGAATACGCTGAACCAGACTTACTAATGCATCCTTTGGCGACTCCAAATGATCCTCGTTACAACGAACAATGGCACTACTTTGAGTCTACCGGTGGTCTAAACCTACCTGCGGCTTGGGATGTAACTACCGGTACTGGCGCTGTGGTTGGTGTTATCGATACGGGTTACCGCCCTCACGCCGACCTTGCTCCTAACATTCTTCCAGGTTATGACATGATTTCTGACGCGACTACCGCCCAAGACGGTAATGGTCGTGACAGTGATGCTCGCGACCAAGGCGACTGGGAACCAGCGGGTGCTTGTGGTGCCGGTAGCCCAGCCAGCAACAGTTCTTGGCACGGTACTCACGTAGCAGGTACGGTTGCGGCAGTTGGTAACAACGGCGTTGGTGTTTCTGGTGTTGCTTATACCGCCAAGGTTGTGCCTATTCGTGTACTAGGCCGTTGTGGTGGTTTCACCTCCGATATCGCTGACGGCATCATCTGGGGTGCAGGTGGCACCGTTAGTGGTCTACCAGCCAACGCTAACCCGGCAAACGTACTTAACATGAGTCTAGGTGGCAGCGGTGCTTGTAGCGCAACCACTCAAGCTGCGATCAACACAGCTCGCTCTTTGGGTACTACTGTTGTTGTTGCTGCTGGTAACTCTAACGTTAACGTCTCTAACGCTAACCCTGCAAACTGTAACGGCGTTATTGCTGTAGCTGCAACTAACCGCAACGGTAGCAAAGCGTTCTACTCAAACTTCGGTAACCTAGTTGATGTGGCTGCTCCTGGTGGCGAGACCACTACAACCAGTAATGGTGTGCTTTCTACGCTAAACACTGGTACTACTACTCCTGGCTCTGATACCTATGCGTTTTACCAAGGTACCAGTATGGCAACGCCTCACGTTGCTGGTGCAGCAGCGTTACTTTACGCGGTTGATCCAGGTATCACTCCAGACGAAGTAGAATCTATCCTGAAAGCAACTGCACGTCCTTTCCCAGGCACTTGTAGCGGTTGTGGTGTTGGTATCGTAAACGCAGCGGCGGCAGTTGCTATGGCTTCTGGCGGCGGTAGCGGTGGCGGCACCGGCGGTTCTACTCTAACCAACGGCGTTGCAGTTACTGGTCTTTCTGGTGCAACTGGCACTGAAATTCGTTACACACTTGAAGTTCCTGCTGGCGCAACTGGCCTAAGCTTCAATATCGCTGGCGGTACAGGCGACGCTGACCTTTACGTTCGTTTCGGCTCTGCTCCAACGACTAGCACATTTGATTGTCGTCCGTTCCTAAACGGTAACAACGAGACTTGTAACATCACCAATGTTCAAGCCGGTACTTACCATGTTTTGGTTCGCGCATTCAGCACGTTCTCTGGCGTATCTCTGACCGGTAGCTTCACTGCTCCAGCTGGAGGCTCGGCGAGCATCAGTCAATCAAACCTTTCAGGTAGCACCAACACTTGGCGCCACTACACCATTCAGGTTCCTGCTGGTACCTCAAGCCTGAACGCGTCTATGTTTGGCGGCACAGGCGATGCTGACTTGTACGTAAGATTTGGTAGCCAACCAACCACATCTACCTTTAATTGTCGCCCATTCCTAAATGGCAACAACGAAAGCTGTACAATCAATAGCCCAGCTGCTGGTACTTGGTATGTAAGTATCCATGCATTCTCCACGTACTCTGGAGTTAGCTTGGAAGCTGATCTTAACTAAGACAGTGTGATATTGCGTTGACTGAAAAACCGCTCGAAAGAGCGGTTTTTTTATGGATGACCATAAATTCAAAACTCATTATTTTTCTACGAGACAGAAAAAACACATCCAATTTGTGGATTGGTAATAGTTAATAAAAGGAAATTAAAAAAATATTTTGAAGCTCCTGATCGCCAGTCAATATTTTTAGGCGATTTGTACTCTTTAAATTGCACGCCAATGCGAGCAGATATTACGCAGATCTTTCTCAATGCACTACTTATTATGCTAGGGTTTAGCATAATTAACTTATCAATTGGCAAGATAGCTGTGCACGGGTAATAGCCGAATGTGGATTTACAAGAAGCGTCACCAATCAATTTGAATATCTGTACCCTCTTCAACCAATTCCAAAAATTCATCCATCTCTGAATTTGTAAGAGCTATACAGCCGTTGGTCCAATCAAAATTTTGACTTAAGAAACTTAGCCAACCAAAACCGTTTTTCTGCCCATGAATCATAATAAATCCGCCCGGTGAAACACCGTTGGCTTTTGCGTTGCTCATATCGTTTTTATTGGGATAGCTAATGTGCATTGCTCTGTAAAAAGCAGAATCCTCTTTAATGTAATCTAAAACGTAATTACCTTCGGGAGTTCGCTCGTCACCTTCCTGCTGTTTGTGACCTTCTGGGCTTGCACCCAAAGCGATTTTAAATTCCTTAACTATATTGCCATTCGATAACAAATACATTTTACGCTCGGATTTATCGACCTTAACGAGATCAACTTCTCCGTAACAAGGTAACCCGAATAAACAAAGTATAAATAAGCAATATTTCATGGCGAGATAAATTAGGTAAATATTTAAAGTGGTAAATTGTTGATCAACAATTACTAAGGCGCTACAAAAACCAACTTCATAATCTAATTATTAGAACCACTGACTAAGTCGTCCCTGATTTAATCAATTTCTTCACAATTTCAATCTCTTACAGTTCCTGAAATTGGCGACACATTCTTGTGTCACTGGAACCTCTAGGTAAGTCAGAGTTTCCTATTATTTCTCTAACCTAGAAACACCGCGATTAAATTCCAAAGTCTGCTCAATGAGATTGATCGAAATACTTTTTAACGTTCAAATCTGATGAAAAATCAAATCTTTAAACAGTAAAGTGATGATGATTGATTTTAATGATGTTTCTAACCGCCAATAAAAAACCCAGCTCTCGCTGGGTTTTTTATTAATCATTACCGCTGATTAGTGAACTTGTTGTCTTCTACGTCGCAACAACAACAGTGGAAGTAGTAACAAGGCGAATGCTCCGTAGGAACCAGAACCACTATCGCTACTTCCAGCAACTCCGGGTTCTTCGTTGGTAGGTGACACTGGGTTAGAACCACCGGTACTTTCAGTTTCGGTCTCGCCAGTAGAAGCATTGCCACCGTTCCCATTGCCTGGGTTGGGGTTTTCAGTTGATTCAACAATAGTTGTAACAATACCTAGATCAACATCATCTTGGGCAGCATTTTGAGTATCTAACTGCATGACGAACGCTAGAAGCTCATCTTTTTCCGTAGAACTTAATGAGTTAAACGCTAAATGCGGTGCCGCGTTAGTCACAGCATCTCTGGTTGAAACGGTAATGGTATCAATCACCGCAGAAGCGGTACCGTCGGTAGATTCTATCGACAGAGTGGCATTTTGCTGATTACCGATAAATGCCGCTGAGAAGGTGGTTTCACGGAAGTTAACATCTTCACCGCCAACTGTTGGTAGTACTTCTAAGGCTCTAACCAACTCTTGACCATTAATTGTCAACTTCAAGTTAGCGGGCTGAGTTACCGAACCGTAACGAACACGCACAAATCCATTAAATGGTGCGCCTGGAGAAGCCGCTGAGATCGACAAGCTACCATTACCACTAAGGCGAACACCTGCACCACCACGTAGGTATGAAAATGATTCTGGAACAACCTGTACTGCAGAACCGGAAGAGCTCAAGCTTTCAGCTTCGATAACTTGTCCACCTATGCCTGTAAATACAGATTCCAAATCAGGCGCACTGCCATCATGTAAGTAAGGTGCAGATTTAAATACGCCGAGCAAAGAAGGAGTTTTAATGCCTGGTAATTCTTCGCCTAAACGTGAACCAGAGTAACTACGAGTAGTACCAATGTTGTGGATTTGGCCATCGGTAAACGCACCTACATCAAAGAATCCATCTCCGTTAGCGATTGGACTATGACATTGAACACAACCGGCTGACTCAAATACTTCACGACCACGCAGCGCTTGCTCGGTCATTTGACCAGTAACGGGATCACGGTAGGGACTGCGAGCCAATGAGTCTTTACCAAGACTTTCAACATAAGCTGCCAAAGCATCTAGATCTGAGCTGACACCGGCTTTACTGCTGATCATTGGATTATCCGCACCGGTTGCTTCGTATTGTTCGTCGGTCATCAAACCGCGTCCAACAAAACGCTCACGGATATCGATTTCGAAATCGTGCACTTCGTCAAAGTTACCCGACCAGTGCATAAATCCGAAACGAGCACCCATGCGACCATTTAAGGTAATGTTGTTTCTCACACCTTCGTTGCGGCCAGTAAAGTCCCAAGCACGGCCATCTTGGTCGCCATCTAAGTGACAGGTCGCACAACTCAAATAGCCTTCGGCGCTGGTTTTTGCACGGTTTTCGCTACCGGTATTTAGGTCTAAAACGGCACTGTAAAAAATTTGCTTACCAAGCAGAACTTCATCGGAAAGCACTTCGTTAGCTACAGTACTCACCGAATCGCTCGCAGGATTCACAATGCTACCACGCAAGAAATTGCTCAAATCGACAAATGTCACGGTGCGCTCAGTGAAGTTTTTCACCATTAATTGCTCAGTTAGACCATCGAACAATAAACCTTGAGGAGCAAGACCACTGGCAATTCGGCTGGCGGAAACACCCAGCGCACCGGTTGCGCCATCTCGGTTAACCACAAACACTTGATTGCCACCTTGCATTGCTACTAATAAATATTGATCGTCACCAACCAAGGTTAATGCAGAGGGAGAATCGGCGTTATCGAAGTCGATACGACTTTCACGCAATTCAAGCCCAGAAGTAAGATCAATTTGCGCCGCAAAGGTACGAACAGTGTTGTCGTCATCCAAGTCTGGGTTGCCGTTAACTAGGCCACTGCCGGTGTTATCTTTCTTACCAGCAACGTAGGCAAAGCGTGCGTCTGAGTCGATGACAACACTGCCAATGTAGTTGGGAACACCGCGACCGTTATCAATCTGGTCGGGTACAAGGTTCTGATCGAGTTTAACAGTACGTTGAATCGCCATAGTTGCGGTATCAACAATCCAAACCTCACCCCAATTGTGATCAGAGATAAATCGCGTGGCAACTAAGCGAGCACCGTCTTCGGTTAGCGCTAACGCTTTAACAGTAGGAAGCTTTTGAGAGGTCTCAGCAACAATGGTCATGGTTGTTGTATCGACTTTGACGATTTTTCCTGAGTTGTACAGAGAAACGTAGGCAAAATCACCCGCACGACTTACCACCACACCAAATGGCGCACTACCATAACCAGTCTCGATGGTTTCCAGCCTATTGCCCGCGGAGTCTAAAACGGCTATGGCATCGTCATCGTGAAGAGTAACCCATAGACGGCCCTCAGTATCTGTAGCAAGGCTGCGTGGATCTTTACCAACAAAAACCTCACCAATACTGGATTTTTCGTGTGTATCAATCGCCAGCTGAGCAATTGTGTCGTTGTCGGGGTTTGCGACCCATACATAGGCGCCGTCAAAAGAAAGCGCTAAAGGAGAACTGGAAAGCGTTGTTTCTTGCGTCAACAAGGTCTCAACAACAGCTACGTTAGTAACAGACGTAGCGATATTATTCGACGGATCACGAACCTGAACGTTGATCGCAAAATTGCCAAGATCTGCGTAGGTAAAAGTCGCAGAACTCGCAGAAGACCAAGGTCCGTATGCTTCCCCCGCAGAGCGACGGAAACGATACTCCAAGCTATCACCATCTGCGTCTACGGCATCAACGGTCACGGTTACGGGATCGTTGGGAAGAAGCGTCGCCGCAGACAAGCGTACATTACGGATCACCGGAACAGCTGATTGAACCTCACTACCGGTAGAGAAGCGGAAGGTAAATTCTTCCATCGGGTTATGAACGGCGTCTTCAATACCAACCAAAGTCATTTCGTAGGTTGTATCGGGTTTCAAAAGCTCAAGTGGATCAACCGTTAGCACACCAGTATGCGATAACAAATAATCAACAGGTACTTGGTCACCACCAACTTCGGTTAAACGAATATTTTCGCCCACAACAATGTTTTCGGTGCGCAAAGTCTCCGGAATCATGAACGAGATTGGAGCCATTAGCGGATAGTTGGTCTGATCACGCTTAGGAATATGGTAGGCAACAAACGGTGGACGAGTGTCAGGTTCTGCTTGATGAGCCCAAATACCCAAACCGCCCGAAGCAATGCCACGACCTTCAATCAAATAGTTATGACCACCGCCTGACAACATCATATTACCAAGAGGACGAGAATATTGACTGGTTTCAAGTTCGTTTTCGATCTCTTTAAACAGCAACTGCGCTTCGCAGGTCTCTACATTAATTTTGAGCTGCTCAGAGAAGATAAACTCGTCCTGGAAGCCCATGTAGCTTGAACCAATCGCCGTATCCATGACGAGATTACGTGCTGGATCTCGGTAGAAAACTTCGCAATGCACTCGTAGGTTAGTTGGATCAGAGAAATCAACAACCTGAACACCTGGGTTATCACCGCGACGGGCAAACACCATATAGTGGCCGTAGATTTCACTCCAGTAACCACCCAATCCGTAAGGAGCAGGAACGTTTACATTTTGACCATTAATAAAGCGCGGGATTGTGATTGTAGGATGAGTATCTGGAAGTTTAAGAACGTCCAACAATACTGGATTGGTTGGATCACTAACATCATAAGCAGCCATACCTGAAAAGGTTTGGTCTGAAGAATACAACATTAGGTTACCCATAAAAGATGGGAAACCAATGACACCCGTTAAACCGAGGTGATCCCACTCTGCGGTAACTTCACCATCAAGCTGCAACCACGATAAACCGGAAACCTCACCGTAACTCCACCAGTGTCTGGCCGCCCAAGGATGCATCATACCGCTCTTGTTGAAATGTGCATCTGGACCAGTCCATTTGGCGTGAACGACCGAACCGTCGGGTTCTAAACGAACTGCGTCATTGGGAAAACCACCTAAATAAACTTCGTTGCCTCTTTTGTAAGTACCATGGGCAAGGATCGGTGAGCGTGTCATACCGAAAGTATTTACGGTGACAGGGTTTTTGGGATCTGAAATATCAATTGCTCGAACAACAAAGTCGCCTTCTGGTGTTGACGAGGGGATTTCAGGAATGGCGATGATTAGATCGCCTAAGATTTCGATAGTGGTTAACCGACCCAACTCAGGATGCGACTTACTGATCAGCTCTCCAGGGGTTTGAGGTTGGTTAACGAATTGGGCCGACGCTCCATGCACCGCTAACAACAATAGACTTGCACAGCTTGCTAAATACTTCGCGTTCATTTGAGGGGGCTTCCAAAAAAATAAACTCTTCAAGTACTGTTTGGTATGAACAATACTCAGAAAACTGGAACAGTTGATAACATCATTATATCTAAGGGAATAGCGCATTCGTTGTTCATTTCGCGCCAAGTTATCAAACTGTTAACTCTGTCTAATCTACTGAATAAAAAAGACTTAATTTCAATTATTAAACCAAACACCAGCGTATAGATTTTCAAAGTTCGCTAACTAAAACGTATATGCGTCAAAGAAATTGGGCGGACTTCCTAGAAAAAACTTCAGAATATTTCTTCAAAAAATCTGAATCGATTCAAATCGCAAAAATTACAAAACACCAATGTCTAAAAAACTAAGCATGCTGTCGCCGTATTCAACATCACTCCTTGCCTTCAACTCACTATGATCAATCGCGTTCAGACAAGAAGCGGAATACCATTACTTTCTATATTAATTAATGGGTAATTTCAAACTGGCATAACAGCCGCTAGAGCATGACGCTACTACGGTGAATCGGCGTAAATATCACGCAAATTTAACATGTAGGTCTCATTCAAAATATTCTACGCCGCAAATACTGCTACAAAGCCTCGAATATAACTATCAAAAGAACTAATAGTTCCGATTAGAATAAAAAATAACGCAACTCAACGACGTAAAAATCTCCCTTAATTAGGTCGTTTTAAAAATGCATGTCAAATTTGTGATCCAATTTCAAACAGAATCTTTGTAAATATCCGATTGGAATAATGGGTAAATTACATTATGCAATATTCGAATTCATTTAAATTATCGTTCAAGATACGTCATCCAAACGTCGGCTTATAGATCTATCACAAAAGATGAACAGAAATTATATTTTTATCCTTTTTACTTATTACCAGAACAGAAGAATATCCTTTAATCTATAAAAACTTTGTCTAGCTAGAGACAAGTTTTTACAAAAGCACTGCTTAAAAAAATCGTATTCACCTCACAGTCTTTAACAATCAATCAAAGCTGTTTGAGACATTTGTGTTCAGCAGGCCCTAGATCAAATAACACCGTTCTAAACTCGTTATGATCCTTTCACCTTATTAGATTTAGTTTAAAGAAAGTTGCGGTTGATTTTTGAATCCATTGAATTTGAGATAACTGGCACAAACTAAATTCATGAGCAAAACTGTAAGTACGCCGCACATAAAAAGATAAACAAACGGCGCTGAATCTCTATGGCAACTTCATTAATTTAACGCCACCGACCAGACAGAGGACACTGCAAATGGAATCACTTAAAGTTTCCGATTTTATGACCACAGATTTTGTAAAGTTCCACGAAGATGATTTAGTTGTAGAAGCGGTAAAAGAGTTGGTTAAACATGAAGTCATTGGCGGGCCAGTTGTTAACGATTCCGGAGACGTTATTGGCTGGATATCTGAACAAGACTGCCTGGGCGCAGCTATTCAAGTAATCTATTACAATCAACGTGTCGCACAAGTAAAAGACATCATGAAGACCGATGTATTATCGGTGAAAGAAGACAGTGATTTGCTCAGTTTGGCTCAACAAATGTTGGGGGCAAAACCCAAGGTTTACCCAGTAACAAACAGTGATAATCGACTTGTGGGAGTGATTAGTCGACGACTCATATTAAGGGCGGTCGAAAAAAGCCTAACACAACTTAGTAAAAAACGAGTTAGCCAGCCCCATGAGGCACATTTGGCTTAACCCTTAACCGCGCACATTCTATAAGTTGTCGATGGCACCGCTTGCCATCGACAATTTTATTTGTTGTTTAAAAAATCTACGAGAACCAAACCGTAAAAAGCCAGAATTCCTGCAAACCGTTGCTGATGGTCCAATTATTTCAAAATACAAAACAATAAAGTAAAAATAGCTTTATATTTTTAAGTTGATACATATCGACAAAAAAGGTATCAGTAATGTTATCGACAACCAAAATCGGTTAATTCGGTAACTTTTTCAGCCCTGCTAACACGTTCTTATCGGAATAAACTCCCTCCATTTACAGCCTAAAAACGCACGACTTTTCTCACTGCGACAAGCTATTTTAATCGGTTAAATCTCGAATATTAACGAAATTTATTTGCAGATTTTGCAAAAATAAATATTCGGCGAGCCTCTACAAATGTCGCCGGAATGCACCTTCAAAAAATGATAAGCTCGTCACAAATACACTTTTTTTAATATTTATTTCACAATAAATAAAAGCAAGCTTAACCAATTAATGCGAATGTTTACTCTCCTTTAACACCAAAGTAGGGTAATCAAAGTGAAAAAGTTGTTACTTGTCTTGTCTTTTTTCTTAGCTTCAACCGAAGTTTTTGCTGTTAACTCTCAACATTGCCCAGGCTCTTGCCCTTCTGGCACACCAAGTTCGAACTTTGTAGTATTTCGTGATCCTTACACTTTAAGCAACAATGCCACCACCAAATTTGCTGACTGGGTTGCTTACCGTATTACTCCAAGCACCATCCAAGGCGGTCGCTCACGTAATTTCCGTGCAGACCCAATATTGTTCCCAAGCCGTACTCTTGAACCAAACGACTACGATGGCGCAGCTGCACAAATCGGTACCGATCGTGGTCACCAAGCTCCACTTGCGTCTCTGGGTGCTTTTTCAAACTTTGAAGTTCTTAACTACCTATCAAACGTAACACCACAAGCCGCTGGTCTTAACCAAGGTCCATGGAACATCTTGGAAGATCGCGTACGTCGATTGGTACAAACCGGCGGCTTCAGCGAAGTATTCGTATTAACCGGTCCTTTGTATGAATTCTTCTTTGCAAGCCTACCAAATGCCGACGAAAGCCACCGTATCCCAAGCGGCTACTGGAAAGTTCTTTACACCAACGTTAACGGTAACATTCAAACCGCTGCATTCATCATGGAGCAAACTACTCCACGCAGTGCGAACTTCTGTTTCCAACAAGTTACCATCGATGAAGTTGAATTCCGCTCGCGCTTAAATCTATTCCCGAACTTAAGCGGCGCTTCAACCTTCGAAGCAAGAACTGGTTTATTACGCGACAACCTAGGTTGTTAATAACCGCGTACGTCTTTTAAAAAGGGAGCACAGCTCCCTTTTTTTATAGATTTAACCTCCAGCTTTTGAGTACAGACTTTATCTACAAAGTCGAGCTTCCTAAAATTTTTCATTTCTTATGTCAACCTAACGTATTTTTTTGCGTTTTTAGCCCTGTAAGTTGTAAATACACAAAGCCAGAGGGGCTATCATGAAAAAATTAATTCTATTATCACTCGTTACCGCACTTGCGTTTTCTTCATCTCAAAGCTTTGCACTTGGTAAAGGCAAAAATTTCAATGTAAATCAGTCGCGTACAACGGCGAACGGAACTTTTAACCGCAATGTACAACGTCAAACTACAGAAAATGGTTTCACCAAATCTCGATCGGCAACCCTACCAAATGGCCAGAGCAAATCTCGTGTTAAAGAAGTTAGCGTTGATCAAGACACTCAAACGGCTACCAAAACTGTGAATGGAACCCGTTTAAACGGTGAAAGCTATTCCAGAACCAGTCAAGCAACACGTACAGACGACGGTTACACCACAAGTAGCAGCCGAACCGGTATTCAGGGCAACACAGTAAGTAAAAATACTAATGCCAGTTATGATAAAGACTCCGGTACCGTCACTAAAAATAAAGAATTTATCGACGCCCAAGGTCAGAGTCATACATCTACCACGACTCGAACCGTAACCACAAACCAGTCTGAATAAATTCAATATTTTAACGGCACCTGTATTTGTAACATCATTAATATTTTTACACGGTGTCGTTAAATTTGAAAAATACGCGTTTTAAATCTGGGAAACTTTAACAACATTTAATTTTTCCAGAGGTACAAGAATATTCTATTAAGTTAAAACTGCCGATTTAAACGTGAATGATTTAACTAGAATTTTTTGCATTGTTTTGCAAGTACACAGTTTGAAATGTCTAACCTTTAATTAATCTATGGATGGTTTAATTAAAGGTTATAGACTTTCGAAAAAATCAGGGATGAATAAAAATTAAATCAAGGATGCGCCTGTCAGTAATGTTAGAGAAAATCAGCACTAACAAATAGGAAGCTCTGATTATGTCAACGTCTCTATTCTTAATAAAACAGGTCGCTAATACCCAATACAATCCGTTTATTGAAATTAAAAAGAGATTAATCAGCGGTTCTTAAAAACGTTAGTTCAGAAGTAAAAATAGAAATTCTATAGGAGTTTTAAAGGCACGGACGCCAGTATTGACGCTATTAAAAGAGGAATGGATTTTAAGAAAAATTACGGAATGGAATAAATCTGAATTACAAATCAGGAAGAATGGGCAGTAATCCCATGAAAAACATTAAGCTACAGTAATCAACTTTTCGTAAGCTACATTCTGGAACAAAAATTCCATTAAATTCCTACGAAAAGCTGATCAAAGAGTAAGCGTCTGCGAGAAATAAACCAATAGGAGTACAATTAGTTTTTGTTGGACGCTAAAGATTTTGCAAACAACGCAACCGCGTAAAAAATACCAACCAACGCTAACACGGCAATAGCCCAAACTCCGTGTTCGAAAGAATGCATCAAACTACCTTCGGCACTGTGACCTGGGTGAGCAAAAACCAACGCTGGAAAGCTTGTTACCACTAATGCCAAAATTGGATTAAAAGCTTTCTTAATTTTTTTAAAAACTGCCTTTTTCAAAAATTTTAGTGTCGAAAACGCCATCGTCTTATTACCTTAATTTTATAAATCTAGCCCACCGATTTGATTGTAACACGCCTTTTCTTAAAAAATGGCTTTTTCTTCTAACATGCCCGCGTTAACAATAAACTGAAGAATTGTCGATAGTCCTTCACCCGATTTTAAATTAGAAAATACGAACGGCCTATCACCACGCTGGGCTTTGGCATCATGATCCATCACATCCAGTGAGGCTCCAACCAAGGGAGCCAAGTCGGTTTTATTAATAATTAATAAATCTGATTTTGTGATTCCTGGGCCACCTTTGCGCGGAATTTTATCGCCAGCAGAAACATCGATAACATAAAGAGTTAAATCTGAAAGCTCTGGGCTAAAGGTTGCGCTGAGATTATCGCCACCACTTTCGACAAACACTACGTCTAAATTTCCATGACGCGCGATTAACTCATCGATTGCCGCTAAATTCATTGATGCATCTTCACGAATTGCAGTATGCGGGCAACCGCCGGTCTCAACACCAATAATACGATCAGCGGATAATGCTTCATGTTTTGTTAAAAAATTAGCATCTTCTTTGGTATAAATGTCATTGGTTACAACGGCTATATCATAATGATCACGCATAGCAGAACACAATGATCTTAATAACGCAGTTTTACCGGAACCGACTGGGCCGCCCACACCTACCCGCAAAGTTTGTTTCGTTGTCATATGGTTAACTCTGATTCTTTTTCATTAATTTTTTGAAATGTTTCGCAGCTTTAAAAATTCTAAAATCGATTCTTTTTTAAAGTTTTTTTGTAAACATTAGCTTCTAAACAATCTTGAATATTGTGTTTCGTGCATAGAGCTGGCTATAGATAAACCAATTAAACTTGAACCTATTTCTTCGTCCGATAAGGTTAGAGCGAACTCCATTGTTTTGGTCAGCTGCGGTTGCAGCAAACCAATTAATTGTTGAGCAGAATTTTGCCCTAGAGGAACCAATTTCATTGCCGCAGAGACTTGATTTTCTAGCCATGTCCACGAATATCCCAAACAGGCCACTTTTTTATCGATCTGCCAATAGTGCGCTAAAAATGCGAATGCGCAGACAAAACTAATATCGCCATCAACGGCACAATCGATGTTTAAATTAGCCATTAGACGTTTCAGTGCAGCACCCATGGCGATATCTGCCGATAGGAACTCTTGGGTTTCGCGACTCGCTAAAATATAGCGATTCCAGCGCTTAAACTCTGTCAAATCACTGCTTAAATCAGCACCGTCATAGGCTCGTAGAAAAATGGGTAAATCTAAGTGGCCCAAAGACTCTTGAATTTGAGCACCAATCCAATCTCGAGCATCATCCAACGATTTAACCCAACCCCATTC
>CALMJT010000228.1 GCA_937864365.1 uncultured Alteromonadales bacterium
AGGTTAGTCATAATTGTATCTGGTACAACATATGTGCTAATACCAGAACGTGATTGACCTTGTGTTGTCTGAGTTGTGGTTGTAATATCACGGCGATTGCCGACCCAACCAGTATCTCCAACTGTTGTTGTTACACCGGTCCAGTTGGTCTGCCATTCATTCCAAACGGTACCAAGGGCATCCGTTTCGTTAATGATAGCCAACATAGCATCATAGACACCTTCCTGGTCAACAATAACATCTGGACGACGAGTTGTATCTTTCCATTCATCTGAAGATGGAGAAAGTTCAATAGAACCAACCCAAGAGAATACGTTGAATGGGTTAACATTAATTACAGAAGACGCTTGTGATTGATCATAGAAAGAGATCTCATCATATGGAAGAGTTACAAGATCACCAGTCTTTTGCACATTAGTTGACAACGAAGAGTTATAAACTAAGCGAACGTTATCTTCTGCAAAGAGAGGACGAAGGGTTCTATTTGTACGATCAATAGAAGCTCTAAATTCTTGGTCAGAAACATTACCTACGTTGTGTGAAGCAAATGAATCGACTAAGAAGCCAGATTTCAAACGCTGAGTCTGAGTTGTTGGATCAACAATCTGACGATCGGCTGCTTCTTTTTCCAGCAATGAAAGTGATGTATAGTATTCCAAACGATTGATACGTTTTTCAAGCTTACCAATGTCACGCATTGTGTAACGCTTGTTATCAATCATAATTACACCGACCTCGCTTGGGTACTTAGTGTAAGCTGGAATATACAGGTTATAAAGAACCATCGAATCTTTTGGATCTTCTGGTAGTTCTGGATTCAGAGAAGGAACACCTTTAGTAACACCAAAGTCGCCATCTTTATCCAGATAGATTTTGTCATAACGATTCAAATAGTATTGAACGTCAGTAGTAAATGTTGTCAGTGGTTCTGGGCAAACTACACGTGAAGCGCCAGTGCCAGAGAAGTCTTGACCTGCATTTGAAATGCGTGGGCGGAAGTCAATCGCAGAAGATAGTTCAATTGATTGACCAGTGTTCTTAGAAACAAAGGTAGGAATATCTTCATATTCAACCGGATTTCCATCAGAGTCAACCAAGTTAGAATATGAATCGACTGAGAAGAAGTCACCCGAACCCGCATGAGTAAAATACTCATACTTAACTAGCAAACGACCTGTTGGGCGGAAAGCAGTAGATGATTTTAGTTTGATTCGGCAAAGATCATAGAAGTTATCTTTTTGACCGTTATCAAAGTCATAATACTCGGTAACAATCTGATCATTTGTCGTAGCATTCGTGCTCAAGTTAGAAGACATATACACAGCGATCAAACGATATCCATCAGCATGTCCAAGAACCATATCGGCGCTAGGAGTAGAAATTGGATATAGATCAACGTTAGGGGCGCCGGAAGTTGTCAGCGATTTTGACTTATGGTTCAATGAACGCTTAACACCAGCAATCAGTCGAACAGTTTCGCCGTCATATGAAGACAATCCAGAAATAATAGCAGATTGAGAACCTGACTGAATATTAACCTGTCCTGAAGATAGAGAAATAACTGTACCAGAGCTAGCTCCAGAAGCTACAGTCATAATCCAGTTTTCATCGTCATATGGCTCAAATAATTCTGATGTACCAACGGTAGCGAATGTTACCTGGCCAGCTGCAACAGTGCCTGATCCAACATCGCGGTTCAAGAAGTAGACATAGTTGAAGTTATCGGCAACGTCATCGGCCTGTGAGTCGCATGTCTTAACACGATCAAATGGTAATGGGAATACCATTGAGTTACGTGTAGGTTCTTGAATAACAGCTTTACCAGAAGAAAGAACAATATCAGCAACAAATTCTGGAGTTGAAGCAAGTTTGAAAGAACGAGCTGAGTCAAAGATTTGACCAGAGTTCATTCTAACATCAAACAAATAGATTCTATATTTACCAGCACCTGCATAGACATAAGAACGTGCACGTGCATAACCAATGATAGATCCACCACCCGCAGTGGCTGAACGAATTTCCATCGAATTAAATGTGGAAATATCTGGAATACCATCTACGTTTGCAACTTCGATATAGTTACCAATCAACATTGGAACAGAAGCTGCTTCAAATAGAGCCACATCACGTGCTTTATCTACAGAGATATACTTTGTAGCAAGAGTTTCAATTTCATAACCACGAACATACGCTTTACCTGGCTCAAGACCAATAGCAAGCTTGGTTTCATCGCCTGGGTTATTAACATCGGTATGTTCACGAATGTTAGACAAGAATGGACGAACTGTATAGTTACCTGATTCATCGAATGTACGACGAGCCAATGTCTCTTCAAGAACAGAATAATCAGTTGCTCGAACTTGCTGTTGTACTAATCCATCTTTAACACGAATTAGCAATAGGAATTTTTCGATTTCAGTAAAACCAATTTCTTGTTTTACAAGCTTGGTTTTAATTTGATAACGGTGAGCGCCAGGAGCAGCATAGTTAGGAGATCCTGTCGCGTTATCATTTAAAGAAGAATCGCCGGCCGAAGTCTCAATAGATTCAATAACTTCAAGACCAATGTCATACGATGGATTCGTTGCATACTTGTCAAGAACGATTCGATCTTTCTGAACAATGACAAAGTGTCCTTCAATAAAGTAGATACCTTCATCAATAAACGCAATAGATCCAAGACCAGTAGTTTGAACAACACCAGTGAATGAATCGACAGCGATTGTTTCGCCATCATTAAAAACTTTTTCTTCTAAATCGCCAGAGTTTTCATAGCGAACATACAGAGTTACCGGATCAGTGCCTTCAGCTTCAGCATATGCAACAACACGAGCCTTTAGACCAGTAGTAGCACCAACAAAAACTCTGTCAATTAGTTGTTCTAGATCTGCAGAATTTAAAGAAGTCATTTTCACATAATCAATCTTAGGATCGACTGTGGCATGACCAGGGATAACCATAGCACCTTCTTCAAATAGGTGTTTACCCACTGAAGTTACTTGGTTTTGTAGAATGGATTGAAGTTGAGTTAATTCACGCGACTGAACAGCATGTCCAGGACGGAATAGGATTCGATGATATTTTTCCTTAGGACTTAGACCATCAACGCTTGTTGGAGTCTCAAAGTCGTCGTAGTAAGGCTCTACGTTAAACTTAATCGCCATATTTAATTACCCTTAGAATTCAAGAACAAGTTTGATAGTTTCGATCTGGTCAGAAGCACGGTTAACGGCTGTTCTATTTTCAAGGAAGATAACTTCGCCAGAATAAGGTTGTACTTCAGGTGTATGAACTGCTGTAATATCTTGGCCAGATCCAGTATCACCAACAACACGAACATTATCTGCAGCTGTGAATTGAATAAAGCCAGTGTCTTCGGTGTGGTGATAACGAATAATACCATTCACTGCATCATATGCATCAACAATACCTTTAGCACCAGTTACAGTACCTTCAATTGTTGAGTCTGCTGGGAATGTTCCACCAAGTTGAACATCCAATGAATATGTTGCTGAAAGTGTTTCAGCAGTAGAAACTGTTGTTGTGCCATAATTATATGGGTTACGAACAACACCAATTTGACGGAAGTCATTGCCAACAATAAAGTCGCCTTGACCATCATCATAAACCAAACGAACGTTGATGGTTGCATAGTGTGCACGAAGATCTTGTCTTGGGTCAGCGCCAAATCCATTTGTAGGACTCATTACTGCATGAGCAACTGCACCAGTACCACCTCCGCCAGAGATTTTAATCTTAGCTTGTGTATAACCAGAACCTGCGTTTGTTACTGTAATCTTTGTAATTGCACCACCTGAAACTGTGGCTGTTGCCGTAGCGCCTGTACCATTACCTTCAATTTGAATAGTTGGTGCTGAGGTATAACCGGTACCAGATGAAGATACCTTAATGTTATAAATCGCGCCAGATACAGCGTTTTGCTGAACGTCCCATTGGTTACGAAGAGCAGCATCGGCAGATACGCCTGGATCAGACTCTAAGTAGCGAACTGGAATAAAGGCAGATGTCAAGAACTTGTTAGAGTCATCAGTTGAAACCGTGTACAAGTATTTCCAAATATAACCATCAGCAGAAGAATAGTCAATAATACCATTGGTCTGAACACCAGCGATATCAGGGTTCTTTGTCGAAATCCCGCCAGATTTCAAGCAAAGATAAACGTTGTTGTTATCCGAAATAACATAATATGCTTTGCTCGCTAGGTTAGCATCACGATCATCATATTCGGCATATGTTGTACCTGAGATCCATTGATAACGTGGTGTTGCATAGACCACATCAGTGTCTGTAATTTGCTTAAGCGCAGTCATACGTTGCCATGCATCGGTATTGTATGAATACGTATTGTCATATGGAACGTCTGGGCTTGTTTCTGAATCCCATTCTTCAGAGCGACCAATAAACAAGTAATAACTTGAATTATTGATCACATCATCTACTAATTTCTTAGCAGCATTTAATCTAAACTGTGTTGTAACGATGGCGGTCATTTAAAAACTCCTGAGAGGTTATTAGCTAATATCGATCTGAACATTGATCTTGTTCTTAATAGTTTTATTTATAGCATCTTGAAAGGTGAAGCTTCCAATATTATTCATCAAATCATTAATGATAAATTTATTTCTTTCCCAATATAAAGCTTGAGCTGCGATGTTATTAACACCTTTTCTATTCTCAAGACCTATTGTTATATATGATGCCATTTGATTGTTGCGTGTCTTAACAAATGAAGCGCCACCATCAATAGCAGGAATAATGATTGGGAATGGAAGACCACCGATTTGATAACCAGGCTGACGCAATGGAGTTGCTTGACCGAGCGTATCAAGGAATAGAAGAATTTCACCGAAGAAAATAAATCCTGCTGGATGTACTAATCGGTTGAAAGCGTTTTTCCATACATCTGTGTTAGTACCAGTTCTTAGAACGTATGAGAACTTTTGATAAAAGAATGAATCTTGAATTTTCTTATAGTCAGAAATAAATCCATCATTGGTTGAGAATGAACCATCACGGTAAATTTCTACAACATCACCATCTTCTAAATTAACATCAAATGTTAAGAAATAATCGAGCTTACTTGTTGTATTATTTACTTTAACTTCTGCCTTAAAGTCGGTGCGATGTACTCCATTTACGAATACAATAGGGTTATCATAAATCAAAGCACGGCCATTGACATCTTCGCCAAAAATAATATTTGGAATTAAGCCTTGTTCAGTATACCATTGAGTAGAAATATTATACGTGAATAATGGAGAGTAACCATCTGGGTTAGCAATGATAGCTTCTCTCTGAGAATACCATTTGCCATCCGATGGGATAAACATATCTTCTTTAGGGAAATAAATTTCAACATCATCATTGTACAAAATTCTAAAGAAAGCTTTAATAGAATCAGGCGTACCGCGTGAACGATAAAATTCAGTAATTCGTTTATAGAAAATACGTGGATCAGCAGCAAACTGACGTGGAATAGGAGCACCAACTTCTTTTTGAAGTTGCTCTAAGAATTCAGATTCAACGCGATCAATGTCGCGTTGAATGTCTACTGTATTAAGATGATGCCCAGCACCATTAATATGCTCTAAGAAGTCAGCATAATTTTTAAATGCTGCAACTAATTCTGGGTAATTAGCCGAAACATGCTCTGGAAGCAATTCATCAATGATGGATTTTAAAATCAATCCATCATCAAACTGATCTAACGTATATGCCATACTTAGTGCCTTGGTGTTGTAGTGTAATCAATACCAGCTGATGTACCACCAGTAATCATGGTATCAATTTCACCTTGAACAATACATTCATCAACAAGAATATTCAACAATTCATTTCTCTTTGGAGCCAGATCATTTGATTCTGGCTTAACAGTAACTTCAATATAATCGCCGGCAATCGAAGATGGATTAAATCCTAATAGAACAATAAGACCATTTTCTTCTTCTACGTATCCAATGTCTGTGTTCAAAATACGCTCATTTGAACCAGCCCCAGAAATAATTTGAACACGACGTGTGCCATCTGTATTTAATCTATCTCTTAATGTACATGTTTGTCCGAGGTAGGTAAATTCAGTGGTTGTAATAATCTGCTCAGAGGATGATGTAGAATAGAGTTTAGAAGAAAATTGAATATCGTATCGACGTTCAACATTTATCGTTGGTACAAATCTTTTCTTCATGAATACTCGAACAGTCGAGTTAATGATAGAAATATCAGAGTTATCAATTGTGGACTGAACATTAGAATGACGGAATACACCATCAAAACGTTTTAGTTCATTATTGTTATACGCACGAATCGATTCACGAGCAATAATACCCAGAGCATCGCTCGATAGGTTTGTCAAGTTAGGGTTATACTTAAAGAAACATTCCAAATAAATGTATGTGTAATTAGGATCAACAATGGTTGGAGTAATCGAAACTACGTTCTTTGGTTTTAAGTATTGACCAATAATAAGTTCTTTATCAAGTGGAGTTAATACTTCAGCATCTTTTGGTTTAATAGAAATATAGACCTTACCATAATCAGGAGGTGTATTATCTTCTCCACCCCATACCGCGATAGCATCGATGTTTGGATATGAATTTAGAATAATAGCTTTATAGTCATCAGGTGTAACGGCTCGGTTTTGAGTAACAAATCCAAGTGGAGCATTAAACTTAATAGAATTAATATCTTCACGTGAAGATCCACCAATCGCTTTTTGGACTGTAGTTACTGTTGCATCTGAGTTACCTTGAATGGTATCTGAAAGAGCAAACTTAGTTGCGCCGTTAGCTGCATCATTATCAGTAACAATATAATTTAGTTCAATGATGTTTCCATTGTTTGGTTTATTACCAATAACATCATCGCCAAAGTAAATTTCATAAAGACCATCATAGCCTTCTTGCAAGAAATATACTTTTGAATCTGCGTTAATAGAAGTAATATCAGTTGCTCGAGTATATGTCTCAACAACAGATGAAGTTGAAGATTCTTTAACTGTAACAACAAGAGAAGACGTAACTACATTTTCATATGGGATAATAAAACGTTCTGCTGTTGCTTCATCAAATACATATTGAGTAGATTTAAACTGACCCTGAAGCAATTTAATATTTTCAAATAGGTATTGGCCGGCAGTATTTCTAACAATTGTAGTTGTGGTATCATTAACAAATGTATATGTGGTACCATTAATAATTGTCGAGAATTGAGTTCCCTTGAGCATAGTCATAGGAATATAGTTACCATCAATATCCGTAACGTTAATTGGATTATTAATTAGAACATTTACATATGCAGTTGGAGCATATGATGAACGTGGAACATATCCTAGAAGTTTAGCATGAGAAACAACCGATTGACGTAGCTGGGCAGAGTCAAGGAAAGTTTCATTCATTGCTAAGTTGGCGTTTAAAGCATTGAAGTGCGTAATATACACAAATGCATCGAGCAGCGTATTAACTGCTGAACCTTCAAAGTTTAAATCTTTAAGAGTGTCGTTCTCTGAAAGAAAAGAAATGAGACTCGACTTAATAGCCGCAAAGTCCATTTCTGAGACGTTAAGTCGTTTGGTTTTATCTGTGCTCATCTTAATCTCTCAACGATAAATGATACGGTTTCTTGTCTTTCTTCTGGAGAAAGAATTGTAATATCTAATGTAATTGCTAAAGCATTTCTATATGAAAGATCTTCAACATCAACGGTTTCAACTCTTACACGTGGCTCATGGTTTTTCAAAGAATTTTTAATAACCGATTCAATTGCGGCATGTAGAGCCGGTGTATAATTCTCAAACAAGTAAGCTCTAAGGTTACCACCAAAAGAAGGATTGAATGGTCTTTCACCATGATTGGTTAAAAGAATATTCAAGACAGATTGCTTAACTGCCTCAACGTCTTTCTTTAAAGCAAGATCACCCGTGTTTGGATTGATGATGAATCTAAAATCCAAATCTGTGTATACTGTTTGCCGAGCTCGAATACCCGGATTTGATGTGTTTGTTGTAGCCATACCGTTATTTATA
The DNA here is from genome assembly GCA_937864365.1 of uncultured Alteromonadales bacterium. Taxonomy (GTDB): domain Bacteria; phylum Pseudomonadota; class Gammaproteobacteria; order Pseudomonadales; family Cellvibrionaceae; genus Sessilibacter. Next base: position 8,042 of record CALMJT010000228.1, read on the forward strand.
CCTTATCCACCAGCGAATACATTAGATGATCCACCTGTAATTGACCCTGCATCAGTTGAATCTCCTACTCGTGCAATAGGAATTCCATTAACAAATACCGTTGAAGAACCTACATTAATAACCGCTGAATGAGGAACGCATACAGGACCGGAAGGAATTGTATGAGGAGCTACAGGATCTCCTTGTCTCTCAACACCAATACCATTTGCAAATACATTTGTTGATGGACCAATGACTGTCGATGTTGCATCGCATCCATGACCTGTGGAGCATGGATCTCCATTACGTGCTACTGCCGGCATTATACAAACTCATTTGTAATTGTGTTGCCTTTAGACACCATAGTCAACACTTGGTTTTTGTTGTCAGCAATGTCATAAGCAATATGCAATAGGTACTGATTGTTTTGATAGCGACCAGGATATTCCAAGATAAATTGTCTAAATTCAGGAACAATAGATCTAATCTGATTTGCGCGTGCAATTAGTTCATCTTTACTCTTTACATTAGTGAATGTAAAATCACATGCACATCCACGATAATGATCTGATGAACCTTTGTTTCTACGTGGAACATATGATCCACTCTTTAATTCGACATGCTCAGATCTAAAGCCATGTGTAATCACCAAGTCTGGGAATGCATCTTTAATTGGTGACATTACTTCATCAGCCAATCGCTCTAAATTGTCCGTAATCTGAGCAACCGATAGACCATATATGTCTGACTGCTTTTGAACAGTATATGGAATTCTATTACCAGTAGTTAAGTGCGCAAGAGTAACAGATCCAGACCCAGTTGGTGCCGGAGTTTTTGGAGGAGCTGTTTCTGGATAAAGAGTAGGCGCAGGTTCTGCAGTACCAAAGTAGATATTTTCTCTTTGCGTTACAACTTCAGGCTGTGTCTTCTCAACAATTACTGGTTCTGCATCTGCCGATGGCTGTGTAGACTCTTCATTTTTTAATGCAGGTTTTCCATCAGGTCCTTCTTTGACGTTTGGAATAGAATCACATAAAGATTCCAATGAGCCAATAGGATCATTTAAGAATGAAGATATTTTACCAATGATTTCATCAATATCATCCACAGCATCTTTATAGTATTCTCTAAATTCATCTAATGATTTTTGAAAATCGCCTGATGCCTGCGATAGTGGATTTAAGGCTTTCGCGAGTAATAGCTGAAAATCCGTACGCATATCACGTGGGATTTTAATAGAACTCAGAGCACCATTCAAAGCATCCTGAGCCGCTGCAATTCCAGCTTCAATTTCGCCAATAGCATCATCAATCTTTCCATTGATATCATTCAAAGCTTCAGAGATTTTATTATTCATCTCATCTTGAGCTTCTTGAATTTTCTTAAGCAGATCGTTCTCGCCGCACTTAGGCATAGAACTTAAAGCCGCTGTGAATTCGTCTAATAGAGCCATGTTGTTTTCTCTTTATTAGTTCAATTGAATATCTGATCCATCAACATCAACTGTTGCCGCTGAGGTGATTTCAATATTACTTACTGCGTCCATGTCAACCTTACCACCGGCTTTGACTACAACGTTATTTGATGATTCATTCTTTAGACCATTCTTACCATAATAAACCGCATTGCCCAAAGTCAATGATTGGCGATCTACAACAGTGGTTTCTTTTAATGAACCATTAATCATTTGTTCGGCATCACCCATCACAGTTAATTTCTTATTGCCATTTACTGTAAGTGTAGAATCTTTTACAGTAATCTCATTGGTATAACCCTTGACTGTTCTTTTTACATTTCCAACTACAACAGATGAAACGTCTTGGCCAATCTCTGAAAGATCGTTATTAGAAATTTTTGATTCACGATTTCCATGAATCATTTGTACATAGTCACCTTCAACTTCAAGGATGTAATCACCTTTTACGTAATGGCGCATAGAGCCATAAGTGGTCAGGTTAAAGTCACCACGAATAAAAATGTCTTTTCCCTTTGTAACGATCTCATATGAATGACCGACTACCTTTGTAGTCATCTCACCTGCACCATTGACTTCTTGGTACGTACCTGAAGGGTGAGTATATGAAAAGCGTTCTTCGCCGGGAGAGTTACCGAATTCTGTGATGTGACCACCTTCATGCTCTTCAGTATATGTCATTGGATACTGATCGCGTGCACGAGTAGATTCAACACCTTGCTCATACCATGTAGGTCTTTCATACTTTTCATCAGCAAGATCCGCGGTTACCGTAGTTAATTTTGGACGTGCTGCAGTAATTACTTCATCAACCAATCCCTGTTCACGAGCAATCATTGTAGGATGCTTTAGAATTTCGCCGGGTTGCGATGCTAATGGAAGATCTGGTTTATTTAAGTAACGAGGATATGCTCCAATTGGATCAGTGAATCCAACAGATGCCGATCGTCTTTCAAATGGTTTACCTGGTAATGTACCAATGATAATCATGTCTTGAAAGTTATCATCGATGAATACACATACGACCCATGAACCTTCAAGTAGATATGGAGTAACACCGACACCAGATACAGATGGCGATGTTGTAGGAGTCATTACAACAGACCAAGGAAGATCCTCAGTTGGAATTTGTTGTTTGTTTTGAGTGTGTAGACCTGCAACACGTACTTTCACGCGTCCCATTTGTTCTGGGTCATTTCGATCTTCTACAACACCATAATAAAAATTCATAGATTAGCCTCTTTGTTAATACCATGTCTGGCTGCTTCAATTGTCAGCTCATACTTGTTATTTTGGATTGTGTGTCTAATTGCTGTGCACAAATATAAACCTGAGTTAACTTTATCTATGTCATCATTTCTATCAATATTCGGGAACATACGTTTAAAGAATAGATGAACTGTTTTACCCACAGTCAATTTTTCGTGAGAATCGGATTTAATAAGAATCTTAGAATTCTTCATTGACTTATAATACGCTCTGAATGAAGCTTTGCGAATTGAGTCAATATTGTATAGGTTACCCACTGCCTCTGATTCATACGCCTTCGAATCTTTTACATATAAGATATGTTTAGAATAAAACGATTCATGAGGAGTACGATCATTAAACTTAAATTGATCAGCAACATAATCCTTTACATCGGGGTGCAAATCTGTAGTATGCTTTTTATAATCAAAAATTTCCTCTGCGTAGTACTTACCTGAAATATCAACAGTCGTAACCGCAGCGGCAAATTGTCCTTCAGCAAGATTATCTAATGTATTGAACGACTCTTTAATAATCATTTCATCCACTGTTCTATTTTGGGATGGGAACATACGAGTCACTTGACCATCAACTTCAGTATTAAGCTGATTTAAGTTACGTAGTTCAATATAATCAGAGAATGCCCACATATCAGCGAGTGATTGAATTTTAACTCCGGGCTCATTTAGTGTATCATACATGAACATTGGAGTACCATCAGCTGCTGGTGCATTCAACAATAGCATATTAATTGCCTGATATGGTTTCACATAAGGATAGACCATATTATGCGAAGATCCTGCATCTGATAGAACTTCGACCGGCTCTTTTAAGAAGTCTTTATGAATTGCAGAGATAATGTCTGTGGATTTACCCTTATAAGATCTTGAAAAGAACTGTACAGCATTATAGTAAATCTTTTCATCTACAAAGTGTAGCGTATAAGCGCCTGAGTTTTCATTCAATTGCTTTGCATCTTCAATATGAGTAACTCTAAACACTCGATCAATTTCTTTGTCCTTGTATTTAAAGTAAATTCTTATACGCTCTTGACCAATAATTGGCAGTATATCAAACATACCATTGCCATCAGAAATGACAATAGAACCATTCAAATATGGTTGATGAATGGTTTCAAAGATGGTTACTTTAACTGCCGATGCAGTAATATTAAAAGCATCACCTTTATAGTTCTCAATAGCTACGTTAAAGTCTTGTAGCTCTTTTGGAATTACTGCTTTAATTGAATCACTCATATAACTTTACTCTGCATTTCACGGGCGAATTCGCGAACGACTTCATTAATAAATTTAGGTTTAATAACACGTATCTTAGAGCGTTCAATGTTCTTATCATATTCCCACTCATAATTTGTATATGGCGTAGTACCGGCCAGACGACGAATAGTCTGATCTCCAGTTGAATCATCAGTATGCCAACGAGGCGCATATGCTCGAGATACAATAGAACTTGTAGTTAAGAAGTCCTGAGATTCAATACCGTATATACCTTCACCTTCAAACCGGAATGTACCTTGCACTGGTTCAATTTCAATATAACCTAGTGTCGGATATTTGTTTCGAACAATTCCCAATGAACCTGTAACACCGCCCTGTACTGTCTCGCCAATAATAAACTTACCAGCGATATCATCAAACTTTTGAGTACCAATTGGAGCTGAAATTGCTGCAAGGTTTTTATATTTAGTTTCAGCAAATTCTTTTAAGTCAGCTGAAGGCTTTGGCCAATCATCAAATGCATTCTTTAGTTCTTGATTGACTAAGAAAAATGTCCAGTAATAATCTGGTGTACCATATAATTCGTATGATACATTATCTGGTCTGTAGCCGTCTTTAATTGTATAGTAAGAATAAAACGAGACATCATCTAGATATTTTGTGCCAATACGTGCAAAGTGAGTAAGGTTAACTACCTTTTGAGTATAGCCATCGCCACGTGTATCATAATCAACTTTTTGAAAGTATTTAAAATAACTCATTAGAAGTCTCCGTTAATTTGTTCACGTGTGAGAGGCTTGAGTTCTTTAAATTCCAATGATAGGTTAATTTCAATTGGATCATTTGTACCTTTAAAGAAAGATGCTGACATCGGGTTATATGAAACACTAACGTTTTCTAATACCATCTCAGGAAGTTTAGGAATACCAGGAAGTTCTTTACCACCAATTCTGAATTGAATTTGGAATGCATCTGGGAATTTCATTGAGAATACACCATCGGCTTCTGGATATGCGCCCGATCTAAAGAACTTAACAATATTACGAACCTGCATAGATTCCTCTTTAGAATCCGGCATAAATCGAAAGCGAAGAGAGAATGAACGAATGTTCGGCGCTTTAAATAACATAAACTCTCTTGGGTTAACTGCCATCTGCAAACGCTTTTGTTCTTCAGTTGCAACAGCTCCAGCAACTGTTGCGGCCGTTCCACCTGAAATTAGTTTACCTAAGATGCCACCCGGTAAAATGCCTGCAGCTACACCCGCTGCTGCAGGGCCGTATTTAAGAGTAGCCGCTTGAATATCTCCGGCCGTATAGTTCGAAGTATTAACACCATTTGCATATGCTGCACCAAGAGCTCCGGTTGCTGCAGTTTCATAGACCATTGAGTCGCTGATGCTGATTCCCATTGGCATATATAATGATACGTGCTGTTTGATGTCTGTCTTGACCTGTCCGCCTGAATAACTTGGGCGGTGGCGAGTGATAAACACAAATGGTTGATTTTGACTCTCAACATTAAGTGGATATTGATACACTTGCCCGTCACCAGAGGAATTATTAGAAGTACGAGCACCAAATGCACCAGTGACTGCATCAATGCCTTGATTGATAGCACTTGTAGCTTTAGCTTCTATATCTTTGAAAATGTTGGCCATGGTGAGAGATCCCGGTAAGATTATTTAAGAGTATTTATATGGCTTACAAAGGAAAGTATAAGCTTCGCAAACCCGAAAAGTATGCAGGCAAAAAGGATGAAGTGGTATTCCGATCTCTATGGGAACGCCAGGTCTTTCGCTGGCTCGAAGATCAAGATGATGTAGTTGAATGGGTATCGGAGGAAGTAGTTATTCCGTACGTCTGCGCGACCGATAAAAAGGTTCATCGCTATTTCATTGATATCTATTACAAAACTAAAGATGGTAAAAAGTATTTGATTGAAATTAAACCAAAGAAAGAAACAGTACCACCAAAGACACCAGCTAAAAAGACAAAGAGATATATCAATGAGGCAATGACTTATATTAAAAACCAATCTAAATGGAAAGCAGCTGTTGAATTCGCAAAGGACAATGGTTGTGAATTCCACGTATGGACTGAAGATACATTAAAAGGTTTAGGCATCAAGCTTCTAACAAAGTGATATAAATACTCGTATGGCAGAATCACTAATACAAAAACTAGAATACGAAGCATATCGTGCAGGTGTACAAGCTCGCACGCAAGAAGCACGTGACTGGTTTCAAAAAAAGCTTAAGGACATGGGTTCAATCAATAGACAAAACCTATTGAAGGATCCTGCTCTTATTAAAAAGAACAAATTTGGTATCGGTAATATGTACATGTTCTTCTATGATCCGAAGCATAGAGCAACACTTCCATATTACGATTCCTTTCCATTGACCATCATTGTTGATAAAGCACCCGGTGGTTTCTATGGCCTGAACCTACATTACTTGCCGCCAACTCTTAGAGCTAAATTGTTTGATGCTCTATTGGCGACAACTAATAACAAAAAATATGATGAGACTACAAAGTTTAAGATCAATTATCAACTACTGAATAGTCTTAAATCGGCAAAATATTTTAAACCCTGCTTTAAGCATTACCTTACGAAGCAAGTGGATTCTCAAATTGTTATGGTTGATTCCCCTGAATGGGAAATTGCAATGTACATGCCGACTGAACAATTTAATAAAGCATCCGCACGACAGGTGTGGAAAGAATCTAGGAGCATGATCTAACATGGCATTACCAGCAAGTATCGATACTTTAAAAGCTACAATCGCCCGTAGAGGTGGTGTTGCTCGTTCGAATAGGTTTGCCATCTATATGGCTCATCCTTCTAAAAAGGTTAACCTAATCAATACGGACTTATCATCTATTCTTGGAAACGCAGCACGTTCTGTAATTCAGGGTGGATCGGTTTCATTAGGATCATTCCTTGAAGATCCACGTGATATCTTTTTGCTATGTGAATCGGTGAATATCCCAGGTCGTCAAGTTGCTACAAACGAATTCTTTACTGATATGAAAGGCGTTAAGCGTCCTTATCAATTCATTAATGATGAAGTTCAAATGACCTTCAATTTAACCAATGACTATTACATGTTTAAATACATGAGATCTTGGATGGATGCAATCATTCCAACTGTAGGATCTTCTTATCGTATTGGTTATAAGAAAGAATATACGACTGACATTGTTATTCAACAATTAGCCGGTACAAATTGGATTCCAGTTCATGGCGTTGTTTTAAGAAATGCGTATCCTACTCAAATGTCTCAAGTGCAATTGGGTAATAACATGGACAATTCTGTTGCTCAAATTACGGCAACATTTACGTTCGATGATTGGACTGAACAAAGCGGTATTCGAGGAGCTGCAACTGGTATTACTACTGGTCTATCAGCAATTTCTAATGCAGTAGGAACTGTTGCGAATATCGGTAAACTATTTTAAACCCTCTATATGATAGGAGTGAAATGATATGGCACTGCCACGAGTTAATGCACCAAAATATGAATTGACTGTTCCTTCCACTGGAAAGAAAGTACAATATAGACCTTACCTCGTAAAAGAGGAAAAGCTTTTGATGATTGCAATGGAGTCTGGAGACGAAGGTCAAATGATCACCGCAATCAAAGATATTATTCAAGAATGTACATTTGGAGAAGTAGATGTTACTAAGCTTCCAATGTTTGATATTGAATATATCTTCGTTAAGATTCGTTCTAAGTCGGTCGGCGAATCTACAACAGTAAAAATTTCGTGTTCATCTTGTTCACAAATGAGTGAAGTAACTATTGACATGGACAAAGAGATGAAGGTGACTGAATCTCCTGATATGTTAATCAAGCTGACACCTGAATTGAGCATTAAGATGCGTTATCCTTCAATGAATGACTATCTTGATATCATCAATTCGAAGGATAAAGATATTGACAAGATCTTTAATATGATTGCAATGTCGATTGATACGATTTTTGCAGGTGATGATGTCTATGATGTTAAGAATGAATCAAAGAAAGAAGTTCAATCTTTTATTGAATCGCTAAATGCATCTCAATTCCAATTGGTTCGTGACTTCTTTGAATCAATGCCACAGACATCTATTCATGTAAACTTTGATTGCGAACATTGTGGCCACCACCATGATATGGACTTGAAAGGTCTAAAAAGTTTTTTCAACTAGCCCTTTCACACAATAACTTGGTCAACTATTACAAAGTGAACTTCGCATTAATGCAACATCATAAGTATAGTTTGACTGAGTTAGATAGTATGATACCGTGGGAAAGGGAAATATACGTCGCTATGTTAGTGGATCATATTAAAGAAGAAAATGAACGATTAAAACAACAGCGTCATTAAGAGAGAATAACTATGGCAAGTAGAGCATTAGAAGACGTAACATTAGAATTAATGCAGGCAAATGAGTTCCTTGGTGTTATCAAGGAGAATACCTCTTTGACTAATGAGTTCCTTAATCTGACAGTAGATACATTTAAAACTGGATTTGCTGATATGATTATGGTTATGGAAGGAAATGCTCTAGTCAATGCTGAAGATCAACGTGAACAAAACCAGTTTAACCAAAAACTATTAGAAGCTCTTCAAAATTTAGCTCCGAAGAAAGAAAAGGTTGTTGCTGGTACTGATGTTCCTGATATTCAATTGCCAAGTCTAGGGAAGATTGCAACTGGACTGGCTATTGGTCTAGCTGGAATTGCTGGTGCAGTATCTGCATGGTTCAAGACTATTAAGTATTTCTCTAAGTTATTTACTCCTGAGTCTATGCTCAAAGCATATAGATCATTTAGAGTTGGTCTTGAAATGCAAATGCAGTTATTCAAAGGCGCAATTGTAGAAAAACTGACTGCTCTAAAAGGAGCAATCTCTGGTGGTATTACTAAGATTGGAGAATTCTTTGGTCTTGGTAAAGGTGGTAAATTGGTTTCGATCTTTTCAAAAATCAAATCAGTTATCATGGCAATCACCGAACCATTTGTTGCTGTGATTAAAATGTTTCAACCAATCGTATCAGGCACAATGTCTAAGGTTGGTTCAATCTTTTCTAAGTTAGGTGGATTCATTAAAGCATTTGCTTCTAAGTTCTCCTTCCTCACTAAAATCTTTTCTAAGATCTTTCTTCCAATTGGTATCATTATGACTGCATGGGATACGATCTCTGCAGCAATTGATGGATTTAAGAAAGACGGAATCCTTGGTGGTATTCAAGGAGCAATTACTGGATTCTTTACATCATTAATTACTAAGCCACTTGATTTAATTAAAGATGCAGTATCTTGGATTCTAAGTAAATTAGGTTTTGAAAATGCATCGGGATTATTAGATTCATTTTCATTTACAGAATTATTTACTAAAATGATTAATTCTGTATTTACATTAGCAAAAGACGTAGTTAATTCTATAGTATCTTATTTTGGATTTGATGAAGGTAAAGTTCCATCAGTATCTGAATTTGTTTTAAAATTAATTACTGCGCCATATACATTACTTAAAAATGCAGTTGCATGGATTGCAGAAAAATTAGGATTTGATTCTCAAGCAGAATATCTAAAAGAATTTGATATTGCAAAGGAATTAACTAAATTATGGAAATCAATTACTGATGTAGTTACTTCTTCTATTGATTGGTTAATGAGTAAGATTCCATCAATGGACGATATTACTAATTATTTTAAATCAATATTAACTGATAATGTAATCTATAAAAAGGCAATTGACTGGGGTATTGTAGATCCTATTGATGTACCTGGCCCTCAAGTTCAAGGGATTCCAGAAACCCCTCAGAGCCCGTCTGCTCAACTTCCTGACGCGCAAAGGGAGAATACCCAGGCTCGTGCAGCAAGTGAATCTAGACCCTCTCAGCCTGCTCCATCAGTGGTATCATCTTCAGTCAGTAATACTACAGTTAACAGTGGCACGACCTTTGTTAACGGATCAATGGATCCATATTCTGGATATAATTACGAAACTATTATGCCATAAAAAAGGACCCTTTCGGGTCCTTTTTATTTTAGCTATTCGCTAGATTTTTGAAGTAGCTAAGGGTATCATCATCCCCATCAGATTCTTCATCCATAGGTTCATGACGTTGAACAGGAGCTGAAACAGCTTTCATACGTGGAGCTTCTGCGGTATCACCTAGGGATACCGCCTCAGCCGTAGTCATAACTGCACCAGCCTCACCCAGCACTCGTTGAAGTTTAGCCTTCAATTCAGCATAGGTTTTATAGTTCTTAGGATCAACAAAATCCTTGAGAGAATGAAGCTTATTATACAAAGCCTCCAGTTTCTCATCATCACCTTTGAACAGAGCCGAAGGAGAATCGAATTCGGATTTGTCATAGTTAGGATAACCTTCAAACATACGAATCTTCAGTTTGAAGTTTGCGCCTTCCCAGAAATCGAATGGGTTGACGGGTTCCTCGTCAGCAAACTGAGGTTGCATAACATCCATAATCTTATCAAAGATCTTCTTACCAAATTTGAAGAGCATAACCTTGCCTTCATTTTCTGGATTAGCAGGATCAGATACGATCAGCACATTAGCAACATAATGCAGACGGCGCTTACGCTCACGAGCAACAGCTTTATCTTCATCGCGACCAGTGTTCCACAGAACAGAGTTCATTTCTGAAACAGGATCAGGTTGACCAATGGAAGTCAGCGAATTTTCGATGTACCATTGACCGGTAGGACCCTTAAAGCCGTGATCCCAGTATTTCACCCAAGGAAGGTCTTCACCTTCAGCCGCGGGAAGAAAACGAATCACAGCATAACCATTGCCCGATTTATCGCGGGTCGGTTTCCAGAAACGATCGTCACCATAAGATTTTTTTTCCTCGCCACCACCGGCTTTTTCAGCGGCTTGAACGAGTTTAGAGATGTCGGCAGAGCGACTTTTGAGATTTGCGAAAGACATAGTATTTTCCTTTTATTTAACTGAATGATCCACTTTGTACATAATATAAGCTGTATTATACACCATTTTTATCATGATGTAAATACCTTCAGTATGATTTTTTTCATTTTATCAAGATCAACTTGAATAAATGGATCATACTTCCGGATTTTTCGAGATACGTCAGGCCATAGAATGGTCTCAGTTATCTCTTTATCGAGCCTCTTCATAAAGCCCGTAATTTTATTTATAATAACTACTGTTTCTAAAGAAATTTCTTCCTGAAGATACATGTTAATTATAACAGGTTTTTCACCATCTGTACAGGTAAATAGTTCATCAAATGAATTTACCTGCGAAGATAGTTTATTAATATCTTGTTCAAAGAGGTATGAGATAGACTGCATACGTTTGAGCCAAGATTGATACTTATCTTCGTGGGATAACATTTCACCAACCCAAGTTGTACCATTGATGAAATGCGATGTATAATAGCCAATCAATTCTGGAGTTTCAGAGAATCGTTTAGCTAGTTTGGCAAAGTGGTACTTATCATTTCGTTTCCAAAAAGACTTTGGATTTGCCGAGGTTTTAAAATTATACTTTGTTGCATCATAAGTCGTTGACTCAAAATGCAACTTTAACGATTGATAATATCGATATGCGTCAAATGCTTCCATTCTCATAGAGGTAAGGCATTCCCACCTTTAATCATATTAGCTTCAATACATTCAGCTTCAAGTTTATCTTTAATCGCAGGACTGATTAGTTTACCAATATCCTCTGGCTCAATCCCACGATCAGCGCATAGTTCAAGTATAGAATCAAAATAGGTCATACCTTTATTATGTACCATATCTTCAATCAAAGAAGTGAACTTCTTTTTTGTCATAATATTGTCTTCAATCAAACTGGGTGCCTCTTATAAAAAATATGATCATCAATTCGAAGAGTCTTAATTAACTGCTTCGACCAAGAAGGTTTAACGTATGTCGCATGGTAAAAAGTAGATCCATTTGTAACGTCTTTAACCTTATATATTTTCAAAGCCTGATATGCTACATGCTTTGCAGATTCCCACATTTTTTTATCACGTGGGATCTTTATTGTTCCATCACAGAACCAACTAAATTGACAGCGATGTTTAATTATCTTACCATCACTTGTCAATTTAGCTTGTTTTACTACACCACAAATTGAGTTAGGATACGCTTCATCCTTTACACGATTTAAGACAACATGCGCAACTGCGATTTGACCAAGTTGCGATTGATTGCGCGCTTCAAAATAAATGTTTTGCGCCAAACAGTTAAGATCATTTGCTGATATTTCTGTTTTTGGTACTTTTTTAGATACTGCTTCAAGGTTTGCTGATGCGGTGGTTGTCATTACAATCGCTATGCCTAAAACGGCCTTTGCAATTAGTTTTACAATCATCGGTCCATAGCCCTCACTAGAATAGTGTCCTCATTAAGACGCCCATTGGGAGCACTGATTTTTGTTGACAGCGACTTAAAGGCATTATCAATCTGCTTTGGCGTCTTTCCCTGAATGATTGGAAGGAAGTCTTCCGGTTTACGCAAGCGAGTCTGCCGGCTTTGGTCAGGATCAAAGTTCTTGATTGAAGTCCCTTGTACTTCAAAACCTTTAGTCGAATTAGTTATATATTCGCTGACAACTCTCGTCTTGACATTGAATGTATAAAGACGGAATGCTCCGACGATTTGCATAGGACTAATTGAATCGAGCTTATAGGTACTATCAGCTTTGAGGAACTTCAACTTAGCCACTTGTTTATCAGCGGCTTTAGTCTTTGGAGTACGAGGTTTACGTTGAGCAACGGATGCCGCTTTCAACTTATCAAGATCAGCCAACATAGAATCGCATACTTTAATACGACGCTTTTGTTCAGACCGTTGGATATGGGAATACGCTTCAACGGCCTGGTCGCATTTCTTATTATAAGCATCATAATATTCAGAGTGCCAAGCTTGAATACGACGACGAACAATTTCTACGGCTTGAGTAGGGAGTGTATGAAAGCGAAAACGATTGTATAGATCAAATTCGGTCTTTTCACCGGCAATCCATTGGTCTTCCAATTCATCTAGTTCAACCATAATTGTTTGTTGAACTTTCTGAAAGAGTCTTTGTTGAGGAGTAAGGATAACTACACCAGCATTTTCAATTGCTTTTTGTTCAGCTTTCTTTAGAAGCTTTTTACCATTTTCAATCAGATTGGTAAAGTACTCCTTCATATGTTCAGGGATATGACTCCATTTTTCTGGAAGTTCTTTACCAGCACGTAGCCAAATGATTGAAGCAGCCATGTAACTATACATGGCAAAATGATAATCAGGGTTTGCAAGAATGGCAGGCACTTCTTGCTTTTTAAAGTTTTCTTTGATCCAAGACTTTACAATGTCAGCTGTAGGTTTCTTTTCCAGATCATAGTGAACATAATGCTTCAGGCGCTCAAAGTTCTCAAGCGGATAATGAGGACCATTGCCACGCCGAACAATTGCTTTCTTAGTTGCCATTAAATTTCTCCTACGAATTATATTGAATTACACTGAATTATACCACAGTCCTGAACAAATGTAAACGGTCAAGGCACAGATAATTTGAGTATCGATGATATTTCAATCGACACCCATTGATTTTTGTCTATATCTACACAATTGACGGAGTGCAGATCAAATAGAGCGGCTTCTCTGGTTGTGTAGAATCCAATTGGCCTATTATCTAATTCGGCCAGAATAGAGGGCATCAGTGTCGCTCTGATGGTTGTTCTACCACGCCCTTGAGGAGTATATGTTATTTCGCATACCTTATTCTCAAGGGCTTCAACCAATTCAAGCCTAGTAAGTGGATCCTTACGCTTTAACTTCGAGCGGGGTGCTGAATTCTTTGACACTGTCCACCTTGAAAGATCTCCAACCTTGAGCAATTGTATCATATACTCGAATCACTTCAAGGTTTTCTTTGATAACTTTATCTGAACTTGGAGCATGTTCAGATGGAATAACTACTTGGTTCAGTGTACATTGCATATCACGGAACTCACCATTTACTTTAGTAAACTGAACTCGACAAACACCGGATTGAAGAGCCACAATCATTTCATCACGCGTCATTACCATTCTCCAAAATATATTCTTCAACAGAAACAATGAATTCATCTTTACGGCTTTGATCAAATTGACCATTGGTCGCATTGAGCCATTCATCACGCTTGAGAACTTTCATAGACATGACGCGTTGTTCATATCGATCAGCGATATCTCGAAGAGTTTCAATCATGGCAAACATCTCAGCCAGAGAATCAGAGCCATCGCTGACAGGAATTGTATCAGCGCCAGGGATGGTATACATTTCAACTTCTTCACGAAGAATATCAGACCATGAATGAGTCAATTCGATTGCAGGGTCTCCATCTTGTCCAATAAAGACAGAGTGATGGATACCTTGAGGTGTAATAGAAACATATGCATCAATATCAATTTTTGCTTTCACGAGACTTCTCCTTTTCAATCATTTCCCAGAGGATATTATTCATAGCATGTTGTAGCAGAAATTTAAGACCCTCTGCATCTAGGTCAAGTTGAATAATGGCAGAACCATCTTCTTGTTCAATAACGTCAATCACATTCAGTTTCATAATTATCCTCGTCGCATTTTTGCATACGACTCTGGGTCATCTCCTCGGCCGACTGGTACGAGGTTAGATTTGTGCATTGTTGCAATTCCAACCAAGTAGTCTCCGGAATAGACCGGGGTTTCCTTTTTTGTAGCATTACCCATTGACGACGACGATTTGCTTGGGATATACTGCGTTTCACGACGATACACCTCCTGTTTAGTAGTGGTCAATGGAATAAATTCCTTTTTGCGAGACTTCTTTGCATTAGGATCTACACCATGAGATTTCAACCATTCGTTGTATTCAGCTTCACGCTGTTGCCACCCAGGTTTCTTTTTTACTTTCATTTTAGAGCGAGGCTCATGGACCCCGCGCATTAAATGCATGCTCATTTTTTGTACGATACCTTAGTAACAACCAAAGATTGAAGCCAGAAGGCAGACAACCAAGTCCAGAAAGTAACCTCAGTGGTCAAACCAAAAAGAGTATTGATAGACCAGATGGTAAAAACCGGACCAATAAAAAGGATAGCCAGAATCAAGGCGACGATCATAGTGAGTTTAATAATATCAAACATAATTAGTTCCATTCATTGTCAAAGCGAGTTGTTTGCGAGTACACATCACCATAGTACTTTGCTGCGTACTTGTCGGCATCAGTATAGTGGTTGTAGTTTTCGTCGAGTTTGTCCATTGCTTCATTGAACTCTTTTTCACGACGAGTTTTGACACCAAGGATTTTATCCATAGCCTTGGCAGTAGACTTCTTAGCTTTAGACTTAAAAGCTTTGGTAGCTTTTTGCTTAGCCAAGAAATTTTGATGAGCTTGCTTGATGATAGCCAAGCGTTCTTCGGTAGTCATAACCATAATGTAGTGCTCCTTTGTTTAATCGATAGTTAGATTATACACCAACCAGCGAGTTTGTAAACGGTTTTTTGAAGTTTTTTTCAAAAGTGTATCATTTTAGATACAGTATACTTTAGTTATCCATTACAGATTTCATTGTAGATGTCGCCGACCTGCATTTGTAGACTATGTCGTTTTGCCTGAAGACGTCTCAGAGTGTCTATAGAGTCATCAGCGGGCCCAGATGTAGATCCCAGGTATGATTCATAATACTCAATTTCGCAATCAATAGAGACGATCTCTTGGTTCAATGCAGCCAAACGATCTTGCAGTTGAGTGTTCATGTGTGTTTCCTTAGTTTTACGCTTTTAGTTGGTACTCGAAGAACATTGTGAGTGTTACCTTTATAGACTAATGGTAGATCCAGAGTAACTGTCACGTGTGGTTCTTCATCGTCATTTCGAATTGAGTCCGTACCAACAGATCCTACAAATGGAACTTTATTGAACTTGCCTTCTACACGAGCTCCAAATTCGAATTTTGCGTGGTAACGGTTTTTAGAAAACCATTCATCAAGTTTCATGCAGCAACCTTTGCTTCCATCATTTCAGAGAGGATGAACTTAGCGATGTTCATTTGCTTGCGAGACTGTTCAGAACGACCCATTGCGAGAAGTTCTTGAGCATCTGAAAGAATGCCCATGACTACCATTTCAAGACCAGAAAACTTAGCCGTGATAGATTCCATGTATTGTTCACGGATATCTTCTTGAGTCATGCCGTAGCAGTTCTTTTCAAATTCAGTCATTTCGTTTCCTTTTTCATTAGTCTATGGTTGTATTATACACTAACCAGACCAGTTGTAAACGGCCAGAGTGAAAAAAGTTCAGACTGTATCTAAAATGATACACCGAAAAAGTCCAATGAAATCAACTACTTAGAGACGGCCTCCAGAAAAAGCCAATGAAATCAACCACTTGCAGCTATATACTTTTTAGTTATAAGTGATATTACTTTTAGTTATAAGTGTCTGGATAGTGTTTGGAGAATTCCATAACCTTAATGATGATCAGATCTGCTGCTAGGATCGGATCTTGCTTTACTATAGAACGAACATCAATGACCATGCCATAGTTCATACACATTTGAACGTATTCCCAAGCCATGGAAAGATCTGATTTTGTATGATCGATTTTAGAAGGTTCCATATGTTAATCCTTAAGAGGTAGATTATTCTGTTACGAGGAAATCTACCAAAACCCTAGTCAGCTATCAAGCTGCCAATGCGTAAGTGCTGTCGTTTGCAGTTACTAGATTTGCTTGATTTACGGTCATCGCCTACCGTGTTGCCGTCTCTACTATCTACCCCTGTCGAAACCATGGCATCCCCATCATAAAGAAACTCATTCTACATCGTAGAGAATTTGGTATCGTTCTTTGGTCCACTTATACATACCATATCGCTTACCACTAAAGCGTTTACCTTCGAACAAATAATACAACAATGTAGGTTTCATTAGATTTCCTTATTTCCTTATGGTGGAGATGGTGGGAGTCGAACCCACGTCCAGAAGTCCTTCGCTTTGAAGGGATTACAACAATTCAGTTGGATTATTGAACGTTCTCTCTAATCCATTTCCAATATTCTTCAGTAGTCATATATGACCTCCTATGTTCTTATATATCTAGATGGAGTATTCCCCCTGCCCCAAGATACTCTAATATTATATCACAAATCATTTAATTTGTACATAGTATAAATAACGATAGGAAAATTGTTCCTATTACTTTTGGAGAGGTAAATAATGTTAAAAAAGCTAGCGTTATGTGCTGGCTTAGTTATGTATACATCACTTGCGATTGCTGAGCCAATCGTTACTGAATCGACATCATCAAGCACATCAATAAACAAGTCGGATTCAACTACTACAGTTAAATCACCGCCACCTACAGCAGTGGCGCCTGCAATAACAACTATTAACAATGATGTCTGCGCTGTTGCAGCGTCAGGCGCAGTTCAAACTCAAATCTTAGGTATGTCTTTTGGCGGTACCATTAGAGATATGAACTGTGAAAGAATTAAATTATCTAAAAACCTATATGATATGGGTATGAAAGTAGCAGCTGTTGCTACTCTATGCCAAGATGATCGTGTATTCCAAGCTATGTTGGATGCAGGAACACCTTGCCCAGTTGAAGGAAAAATTGGCGCTCAAGCAAAAGAGATCTGGATTCAAGAAAGACCAGAACTATTTAAGCGTAAGAATGCCAAAGATGAAAGCACTGAAGCTAAAAAGACAGAACCTTTAAAAACTTCCGCTGGTTCTTGCGGCGAATATAAAGGTGATGATCCTATTATTATGAATAGGTTGGGTTGCGGTGCTAAGTAATGAAAAAGTTCTTGATATGTCTAGCATTCATTTGTGGATTTGCTAGCGCTCAAACCACGGAAACCCCAGTTGTAACTACTCCACAATTCTGGGATGACAGCTATGTTGCTGTCCCATTACAATTTGGGTTTCCATTTTATGGTAGAACTTTTACTAATTCATGGATGCACTCAAATGGTGTAGTGTCATTTTTAGATCCAGCAGCTCAAGTTCCAAATGCTGCATATAATCCTGGATCTTGGGCATATTGCTGTGAAGGTATTCAACCAACTACTACACAACCTGAATTTAGTTATATGATTGCTCCATTATGGACAGATCTTTATCCTGTTGGTTCATCTACATTCAGAACTGAAGGTACAACTCAATATCAAAAGTATTTCTGGAACAATATTGCTGAGATTAGTAATATGAACAACTTAAATACGTTTAGTCTTGAGATTAGACCATCAGGATTCATAGGCGCTAATTACGCTCAGATTAATATCCAAAACCAAAATACATGGATTGGTACAATTGGAGATCCAACTAAGTCTGAATGGAATCAAATCTATTACGGCAGAGGAGTACCAACAGCATTACCGAATTGGTCAATGAATGATACCGGTGTTGTGGATCAATGTTTAATTAATCCATTGACATCCACAACATGTTCAGGATATACTGAAGCAATGTGTGCTTCAAACCCATTATATTCTACTGCGTGTTCAGGTTATGCATCAGCTTATTATACTCAACAGTGTTCAGCAAATCCATTATATGATGTGAATTGCCCAGGATATGCATCAGCATACTTAGAATATCAATGCTCGACAGATCCATTATATTCTACTCAATGCCCAGGATATGCTCAAGCTTATCATGATCAGCAATGTTCAATTACACCATTGTATGCATCGGATTGCCAAGGATATCAAACTGCTGTAGATCAATGCCTTGCTAGTCCATTATCAAGTAGCTATTGCCCTGGTTATCAGACTGCTGTAAATGATTGTTTAACAAATGGTTTAACTCATTCATATTGTCCATCATATCAAATGGAAATTACATATTGTTCTGCTGATCCTTTGTTTAATAACCTTTGCCCAGGTTATCAAGTTGCAACTACACAGTGCGCTGATAATTCATTATCTAATTCATATTGCCCTGGATATCAAACAGCATTAAGTGCGTGTTCGACAAATCCATTGAATAACAATTTGTGTCCGTCATATCAAAGCGCTACAGCTGATTGTTCAACAAATGCCTTATTGCATAATTATTGTCCAGGTTATCAGATCGCATTGACAACGTGCTCAATTAATCCATTGAGCAATAGTTTATGTACTGGGTATAGCGTTGCTTCAACCGAGTGTTCGGCCAATCAATTGTCGCATTCATATTGTCCATCGTATCAGGTTGCATTAAACACATGTACAACTGATCCATTGAGCAATGTGTTATGCTCTGATTATTCTAAAGCTAAATCGGCTTTAGATGCAGCATTAGCTCCAAAGCCAGTTGTTGAAACCCCTGTTGTTATTGCATCAGCTTCATCAACCACTGAAGTTGCTGCAGTCGCAGTAGTATCAGATCCAGTTGTGAATAATGTGGTTACTACCACAACCACATCGGCTGCTCCATCCGCAACGGCTCCGGTTAAATTAACAACTAGCGTTGAAACTACATCGCCAGTAGCTACTACAACGGTTGCTTCTACTTCAACAACTGAAGAGAAGAAATCAGAGGAGACAACAAGTGCTTCTACGACAAGCGTATCTGAAACTACATCTAATAATAGCTCTTCGTCGAATTCTGAAAAGAAAACGGAACAACCGACTATGAGACAACAGATCGCGGCAAAGAGAAAAGAAGCCGCAGTGGCATCAGCAGTTAAAGCTGGAAATGCTGCTTCGCAACAAATGGAATCTGCAACTTCTATGGAAGCACAGGTTCAAGTTCAAAATGTAGTTATTGCCGCAATGGGGTTCACCGCTGGGTTTAACACATATAGTTTTATTATGCCTGATGCTAATGGATATAAACCATTCGCAATTTATAAAAACCAAAAGAATACTGATAATGCCAGATTGATGAGAGGTTTGAGTGGTGCCTCAGATAGATTACATGTACAAATGGTTGAATCTCAATATAATCAATAAGGAGAAATTATGGAAGAAGAAATCAAAAATGCTGGTTATCACCCAGCCGATTCAAACGGCGATGGAGTAGTTGATGACTATGAAAGACAAATGTATTTAGAGTTCAAACGCAAAGAACTTGAAGATGCTGATGCTCAACGCGATGCTATGAGAAAGATGGCATGGTTCGCTTTATTTGGTATGTTACTATATCCAGTAACAATTATGT
This sequence comes from uncultured Alteromonadales bacterium, assembly GCA_937864365.1. GTDB lineage: Bacteria > Pseudomonadota > Gammaproteobacteria > Pseudomonadales > Cellvibrionaceae > Sessilibacter. The sequence goes on from CALMJT010000228.1 coordinate 28,141, forward strand.
TCACGTCATGGCTTGATGTTGACGATGCCGCTAAGATCATTGGTGATATTGCTCCAACATATTTTGTGGCTATTGCTGGTTTGGTTGCTGCATTCTTTGGCGCTAATGCATATTCAAATGCTGCTTCAAAGAAATCTGAAACACCACCTCCACCTCCTGCGCCAAGACCAGTTCCACCTGCCGCTCCATCGGCACCTGCTGTAAGCGTTCCACGTCCAACGCCAAAATTACCTACTAAGGAATAATATGACTAAAGATTTAGACGAAAAAGTAGAAAAGTTAGAAGAACTAACTGATGCTAATACCGTTATTGCAATTGGTGGTTATAAATTCACCCCTGCAAAATTAATGATTGCTGGTGCTATTATTTCTTCTGTTCTTGGTGGTCTTTATGGAGCCTTTGAGGTCTATAAAGACTATATGGATATGAAACAAAAGATTGAAGAGTATATTGCGCCTGACTTATCTGGATTTGATAAACGTCTTGAAGTTATTACTCAAAAAGCTGAGTCTGCTCAAGAGTATACAAATCAAATTAAAAATGATCTTAAGAGTGATATCCGTCGTTTAGAAGGAACTGTAGAATCTGTTGAACGAACTGTTAAGCAAAGCATTCGTGAAACTGAGATTAGCATTAAAGATGTTCAAACAGAGTTAAGACAAACTCGTAAAGAACTTGATATCTCTATCAAAGATACTAATGCTAATTTAGACAAGAAGATTCAACGCGCTTTAGATAACCCATTGGCAAAATAATGGAAATCTTTGACTTATACATATATGTATGGCTCAAATTATACTATATGCCATATGATATTATAGGAAGAACGTCATGAGTGTTGATTTTGATTTTGGATTTACTGCAGTCGATGAAACAGAACTTGAGGCTGTCCAACAGTCTCAAGCTGTTATTTCTCAAACAAGTGAAACTGCTGCAGCTCTTGAAGAAAAGGTAAATAAGTTATACAACGCGATTTTACCTTTATTGTCTAATTTGAAACTGAATCCTGAGAAGGAATACATCTATTGGCCCAATCGTATAGCAAAGGTTGAGCAGTTTGAAGAATACATTGCTAATATTGTAAAGGAGTAAATAATGTCTTTTGAATTTGAATTTACCGCAGAGAAACTTGGGCAAATCATTCCAAATGCTGCGTATGGTGTTGACACCTGGTATGAAGAACTAAATGAAATGCTTCCGGTGTTTGAAATTACATCTGTTGCTCGAGTAGCAGCTTTTGTTGCTCAGACCGCGCATGAATCTGGTGGATATCGAGCATTGAGTGAAAATCTTAATTATGCTGGTGATCGCCTAGCTGCTATTTGGCCAAAGCATTTTAAAGATGTTGATGTTTCTGCATATCATCGTAACCCAGAAGCAATTGCTAATCGCGCCTATCGTAATAGAATGGGTAATGGTGATGAAGCATCTGGAGATGGATGGAAGTATCGTGGTCGTGGTCTCATCCAATTGACTGGTCATGACAACTATGCACGATTTGCTGAATACGCAGAAATTTCTGCTGAAGAAGCTGCTGAGTATCTTGAAACTCCACGTGGAGCTGTTCATTCAGCATGCTGGTTCTGGTATGCAAATGATCTAAATACGTTCGCTGATGCTGGTGATTTTGTTGGTATGACTAAACGAATCAATGGTGGTACTATTGGTCTGGATGATCGTATTAAACATTACAATGAAGCAGTTCATATCTTCGGAGGTTAATATGACTAATGCTAAAAGAATCGTTTGGTTTGTTCTAGGGTTATTCCTAGGAGGCGCAATTGCTGTTGGATCTGATGCAATGGCTGCGACTGCTAAACCAGCACCAAAGATCGATTGTTCTGCTAAAAAGAATGCTAGTAAGTTGGAATGTAAAGCTGCACCAACTTCTAAGGTTAAACCTAAGGTAAAGAAACCTAAAAAGGTAGATCGAAAAGCACCAGCAGATGTAAAGAAAAAAGCCGATCAAAAGACCGGCGGTAAATAAGACAAGAGGGACTTAGGTCCCTCTTTTTTATTCTTTAGTAGCTTGTTCTTGTTTATCTCTAAAGGCTTCATCTAATTCTCCACCTTCCAATGGATTATCAGGCCAAGTCTTTACTCTAAAGATCTGATCATAGTTGTTCCTATAGGAATCAGAAACAATTTTGGTTTGGATACTGTCACCGGTAATATCATTCTTTGTTGCCATTTGGCGCTCCTTTGCATGTACATGTTCTCCCTTGATTGCAGTCTTGATTACAAGAACTTTCAATTGGAGATTTTAGTCTAATACTAATAAAAATAACAAGTAGATAGACTAAAATGATTGTAAAAATAATAGACATAAAAATCATTGTTTGGCGCCCCGTGAGCGATTCGAACGCCCGACCTGTGGTGTAGAAGACCATTGCTCTATCCACTGAGCTAACGGGGCAGAATCTTATTGACCTACGATATAATTATATATCTGCTTCCAGTTGTAAACTCGTGTAGCAAATCCATCATAGTCTTTATTATGCTCATGATCCATAATCAGAGCATCAAGACCAAGATCAAATCCTAGGTCAGCATTTTCTGGTTTGTCTTCAATCCATAGACAACCAGATCCTTTATACTTATCAAGTGCTTCATCCTTGTCAGCACCACAGTCTAGATAGACATACTTTTCAAATACAGTATCTCCAAACATTTCGCGAAGATTCTTTGTTCGCATATGTTGGGCATATTCATCATTACTCAATGAGGTGATAGCATGGAAGATAAAACCATGCTCACGATGGAGCTTTTGAACATAATGAATTGCATCACGAAGAGGAGGAAGGCGACGAATAGCAGACGACTCATTAAAGATTCGTACCAGCTTTTTTGCTTCTTTTCGTTCAAGACCATATTTAACATCCATCATATATTCGCCGGGTTTGACGATTTCATACCCATGACGATCCATCCAACATGAGAAAGCGTATTCCCAGTCAAATAGTACTCCATCGCAATCAGTTAGAATTACTTTATTCGGATCAACGTACATTATATTCCTTTCAATCATAGGTCCAACCAAGGACCTTCATCATTTTATGTTTAACCATTAGGTTAGGAGAACGAAACACTTCAGTGTCTCTAAATCCCATCATAACACCAACTTCGCAAACTGCCCCAGATCGGCAGACTCCTGCTACACAATGGACTACTACATCCATACGCTTATCAAGAGCATGTTGTAACAATCGTACAAGTTGCTCTGCTTGCGAGTCAGTGATTTTAAATTCTTCTCCAAAGTCATCAGTTTCTTCAAGATCAAGAAACTCGAATTGATGAACTTCCTTGAACTTATGAAAAGGTACTGGAAACTCCATGGCTGGATCCACGATTTGAATCAGCATAGAATTCTCACCAACTGCAACATGATGACCTTTTGGGATATCTGCAAGGGAGACGTTTTGGATCCAAGGGTTCATATTAAAAGTTGTAGTCATAAAATTTAACAGGCTTTTCAGTCAACTTAAAACGTCGACCATGTTTGTCTTGCCATCCACGATTCTTGGAAAGGCGAATACGAAATACTTCATTTTCCGTATTAGAGGTAATGAACCACTTTTGCTCAGATTGATTGACGCAACAAGCGGAAAACCCGCCTGGAACAAACTCAGGTTTGAATGAACGATCTTGTTCAGAGTCCATTGATCGAATTTCAATAGTCTTATCAGATACTACTCGAACAACTTCATAGGGATTGATGTCTGTGTAACCAAGATGAGCTGCATATTTCATATCGTTTCTTTCCTTGTTTGTATGGTTCTATTATACACCATCCAGACCAGTTGTAAACGGTTTTTTGAAAAATATTTTGCAGAAACACAAAAAGTGTACCAAAAATGATACACTTTTCATATCGTGAAATTAATACTTAGGTATTAATCATTTCTTCAGGCAACTGCGGTGCTTTTGGTTTATGCGCCTTAGTAGATTTGTTAACCTTTTTATTACGCTTATTCAAGCGATTCATGACTTCGTCTCCATCCATCCAGATGTCTTTGTTATCCAACATTGATTCGATTTCTTTTGGAGTCAAGAATTCGTTATAGATGGAACGCATCAGCTTCTCAGACCAAACGCGTTCGTGCTTAAGTTGATCCAACATTTCTCCGCCCTTGCCAAAGGTACCACCTGAATAGTTATGGAACATGAACATAGAGTGTTCAGAGATTTCAAACATATCAGAACACAGGAAGATGATAGTTGCCGCTGACATACATGCGCCTTCAACTGATGCAATGAACGTAGCTTGCGATTCTGTCATAACCCTAAGAAACTGAATAGCAGTAAATAGATCCCCACCATAAGAGTTAATATGAATACGAATCGCATCGTGTGGCCCAGCGTTACGCATAATTTCGAACCATTCGACATATTTTTCAGCCTCCTCAATACCATACAAATAGAATGAATGGATCGTAGTTACTGGCTTGGAAAAATAATTCTTTCCCTCTTTTAGATCTTTTAATTCAATCATTTCCATTCTTTCTCCTTAATATCCAGGAGCGGAATACTCGCTGGTTTTAGTATATATCGCAAATCCATCAGAACCATATGCAGGGCAAATAAGAACTTTATTTGGTAGACCTACATCATCTTTGGGACCAGCATCTCCACAAATAAAATAGACTCCAGTTCTATCAGCAATTGCATGACGAATCATTGTTTTAAGTTTAAGATTTTCTTCCTCAAGCTTTTTTATATGCTCCTCAACCGGAGCTTTATGACAAAGTGTTTGACAACATTGATCAAGTTCTTTATGAGCTTCAACGGCCAAAGAGTTTTCTGCGTCGGTATTCATTAATAGTATCCAATAATTTAGGCGCCCAATTGTCTCTATGCTCTCTAAAGACTTGAGCTGGTTCATCATCAACAGCAATGATAGTTACTAGATTGACAATAGGTTGTCCTGTTCTTTCTTCCCACATGATTGCATAGGCTGACTCTTGAATGTAATATCCTTCAATGTCATTTGCTGATTTAAGTCGCTTTGATGTCTTGAAGTCGATGATAGATGGAACTCCATCAAACTCAGCAATACAATCAACACGACCAGCAACACCGAGGTGCGATGAGTACAAAGGAAATTCTTGACAATAGATATCCCCAAGCCTTTCATCAAGAATTTTTTGAACTGATTTAAAATTCTCAATAATGTTAGGCATGAATCCATTAGCAAAGTTTTCATCATTGTCAATATACTTTTCAATAATAGAATGAACTGCTGTGCCACGAGTACTAGCTCTATGTGAAATCTTATTTGCTTCCTCTGCGCCTACTCGTGCACGCCACGCTTGAATCGCTTCTTCAGAAAGAATAGAAAGAACAGTAGTGATTGATGGATACTTAGATCCATCAGGCGCAAAATATGTTCTACCAGATTCTAGCGTCTCGGCAATCATGTCTGAGTAGCCAAGATCAATCTTCTTGTGGTTGAAATATTTGCCTCTTGTAATCATCTTTTTGTCTACCTTTTTCCACTTCGTGGATTCGTTTTTCATTCATTGCAAACTTAGATCTATTTTTATCTTTGTTTGACTTTTTGTTACGAGGATCGAAGCGTTTAAATTTTGCCATTTTTTTCAAGCATTTCTTTAGTCATGATATAGTCGCGGACAAAGTCCGATCGAACAATATCTTCCCAACCAAACTCAACTACGCGGAAATTACGCAGCTGCTCAATAATCTCCAAGAACTGGAGAATCCCTTGTTTATCTTTTTCTTTATCAAAGTCAGATTGATAATAGTCACCACACATCATAAACTTACAGTTACGTCCAACACGTGTAATGATAGAATCAAGTTCGTGGAAATTCAAGTTTTGCATTTCATCCACGACAACAATAGAATTGTTTAGTGTCATACCACGAATGAATGAGGTCGATAAGAACTCAATCACTCCAATATTTTTTAGTTTTGTCCATGCTTCTGGGTCATCAAACAATTCTGTACAAATTGCTTTATATGGACCAGTGTAAGCATCTTTCTTTTCTTCTTCGGTACCTGGTAGGAAACCAATATCGCGTGTTGGAACAATTGAGCGAACAATTACTACGCGATCATATGGGGTATTCTTATCCAATACATCTTCAAGAGCAAGATACATCGCAGAATACGTTTTACCTGTACCGGCTGATCCGGCTAAAACCAATGAATAGTCTTTTTTATAAAAGTCAAAAACTTTCTTTTGGTTATCAGTAATTGGTTCGATTTCAATCAAATCTTCCAAACGAATTTTATGTGACAAAGCCATCAATAATCCTTAATGCTGTTAATTTTGTAGGTTTCTTTTACCTTTGAGAGAACTTCTCTAAATCCATTATCTACTTTAATGCCTGATCCAACTCCACTTACAATTTGTGGAGTACCAATCATGCTTTCGATATCTGGATTGTCTTTAAGATACTGAAGCTTATCGTTCCAGGACATGAACTTTTCAAATTCTTCTCCTGTTGTCTTGTTTTTAAATCTATAAGTTGGCATTATTTTCTCTTAAACCAAGTTGGTTGCTCGCGTTTAGTCCATACCATAGAGAATCTATCTTGTTTGGTTTGATAGAACAATTGGTAAGACTTCACAGGATCGTCAGGAAAAATACATTCTGGATTAGCATTCATAGCTAACCTGAATTTAGTACAACGTGATGTTCGTGGGATATTGCTCGGAATTTGAGCTAGACGATTACGAAGTAGCGTATCAGTTAGATGCTTTTTTCCATACCTATATGTATATTCATCGCACAGGGCTTTGAAATGCAGATAGTGCCAATCATAATTTTTATCTGACTCCATAGTCCAGACTGTACAAGGATGACTCATATGCACGGCTTTATAGAGATGTAATTCCCGTTCATCTGGCAAAGTCCAGTTTTTAACTGTTCGTTTACCGCTTTTTGACGGGACCAGGTTTATCTTACCGTCTAACATACGATGTGCTGTACTCAACATTTGTGCTGACTCAACGATCATTTTAACTACGTGTTTATCACACTGACTCTGGGCCGCTACGACCGGATCGTTGTCAAGAACAAAAATATTCATAGTGTAGTTTCCTTATTCATAACAATATTATATCAAAGTCTAGAGCATTTGTAAACGGCTATACTCTATAATTTTTGACTGTCTCCTCAATATCATTTATTCGGCTATTTAAAAACTGTTGCTTTTTTAACAACTTATAGACTTTAGACTCATCTCCTTCTTTTTCTAGTCTTTTAATAAAATGATCCAATTCTCTTGAATCTTTCTTAAGTCTCTCAATTTGAGAACCATACATATCATCGCTCCTATTATTGGTATGGTTATTACGCCGATGTTTAGTAGATATTTTAGGTCCTCCTTAAGTTGTTGAAAAAAATGGCCGACGATAAAAATACCGTCGGCCAAACATACACTATAGTTTATAGTTATTATTGTTATACATGAATACCCGTTTCTTATTCATGTTTTTATTTATAAATTATGTTACTTTGAGATTAGACCAGGGAACGCATCTGAAACAATTTTCTTTGTCAGACCTTTATAGCGTTCAGCGACCTTTTTATCTTTCATTAGGATAACCAATTGAGCATCATCAGGATGAATGCTTTGAAGAACAGTGATAAACATATTTTCAATCTTTGCTAGTGGCAGTCTTTCGCCAGGTCCGCCTGAAACAAAGAATCTAAATTGCTTAGACATTTTTAATAGAGAACTTGGTGGTCTATTTGCATCTGCCTTTTCGAAGGGTGGTTCCCCTTCAGGCAAAATGAATTGAATGGAGTCATCATATGATCCTTTCAAGACATCACGAAGTGCAAGAGAATTGCATTCACGAAGATAGTCAATTTTCTCTTCTCTTGTTTTTAGATTAGATGCTCGACTAATAATAGAATTAATCGTTGTAATCTTCACTTTATTCACAGCCATTTTAATAAAACTCCTCGACAGATTCAATTAGCATTTTACAGCGCTTTTTGATTAGGTAATTAAGCACTTTTAGTTTAGAAGCAGGCTTAATGCTTTCATATTTATTTATAATTTCTTGTTTTAGATCATCTGGGGTTTGAGATAGATCAATAACCTTTCGATTACGACAATAGTTTCTATATGTATCGGTGTCCATTACGTTTTGAAGATCTTCAATTGAAGCTAGCCAATTATCAAGTTTCTTTTGAGTGACAGGAGACTGACGAATTTTTTCAACGAATGTATTATCCGGTGAAAGCACATTAGGAACGCCATCGCCAGAATCGCCTTTCATGACATGCTCAAAAAGATACTGTCGAGGATTCTTATGAGTGATCATCTTTTTAGTGATAGGCGAATACTGACGGACGTTTTTATACTTATGCAATTGGATAAAGTCATGGTCACCAGAGACAATCATTACTGGTTCGTCTTTACCAAACTCTTGAGTGTTTTCGCACAGCGTTCCAATAATATCATCAGCTTCACAGCGATCCACATGTAGAATTTTGTACGGGAAGTTTTCAGCCAGATCATCCCTGACAGAATTGATAATGCGAAAAACTTCAGACCAGTCAATAGTAGATTTATCTTCTTCACGGCTTTCACGACGCTTATATTTGTATTCGGGGAAGTATTCACGACGCCAAGAACTGGCATCGCAGGCAATTACGAGCTGGCCATACTCATCACGGAATTTCTTATTGTACATACGAATCGTATTAAGAATCATATGACGAATGAGATCTTCCTCAATAGCCAGTTTTTGAGTTACGATAGCTCCAAGGGCAATACCGTTATAGTCAATAATAATCATATAGGTCTCATGTTGTGCAGTATGTTTATTATACCACAGTTTTCTGGGTTTGTAAACTGTTTAAATGCGCTCTTCTAACTTTTACCATAATCCAGTCATTGTAATACTCTTGTTTTAAGATTACATCTCGTTCAAATTGTTCTTTAGCCTCAAAATAAGCGCATTCAGACTTAGATTTACAGAGGTGTAGAATTTCCCTTGTGAAGGCATTCTCACCTTTAGTTTTCACTTCTTCGCATAGTACTGAATTAGATCCAAAATAGTCTTTCCAATCCGACTCAGCTTTGTATCGTTTTTTCTTTCCTTTTACCTGCTTGGATTTCATAGACCAAAAGAACTTTTTGCCAATATACTTTTTACCGGTTTCAATGTTGGTAATAAGATATACAAAGCCGTAAAGTTCTTTTGGATCTAGATTTTCGGGTTTGAAAGGAGAGTTATTATAAGTCCACATTAGAAATAGTCCACATCAGTTGATATGAACTATTTATGCACTCCATTCATCATCAAAATCATCGTTTAGTTCTTCTTCGATTTCATTCCCGCATGATGGGCAATAAGATAATTTATCTTCTTCAAATTCAAATGACAAATTAAAGATACTACCGCAACTCATACATTCATGTTCGATCATAGGCTTAGTCCTTTTGTTGTGTTAATTTTATCGATGAAAGCTTTAAGCTCTGTATATCCACCGATTCGGCTTTGCTGCCCATCAATCACGACAAAAATAAGAGGAACACTCTTTTGACCAGGGAATGTATCAAGGAACTCCTGAATATCAAGATCTTTACCAATCACATTAGAATGGTATTCCATCTTGTTTGATTCCAAAAGCTGCTTGGCAGAATTACAATGAGGGCAGGGAGGGTTCTCCCTAGTGTATAGAATAAATTTCATAGAGATAAACCTTTTAGTGTATCAGCACTTACGTCTTGTTTTACGGCACCAATAACATAAGAGCTAATTTCAGTTTCTTGTGGAGCAACTTGAACGTTGCCACCACCAATCCACTTTTCAGTCCATGGTAATGGATTTGATTGTGGAACTTGATATGGAGAAGCATAGCCAAGAGTACGCATACGCTTAGTGCCAATCCATTCAATATAGTCAGATAATAGTTTTTCGTTTAGCCCAAGCATTGATCCATCTTTAAACAGGTACTTTGCCCATTTCTTTTCCTGATCAATAGCAGTGGTAAACATACCAATCACTTGTTGTTCGCAGTCTTCTTTGATCTTGGCGAACGTTTCGTCATCTTTGGGGAGGAGTTTGAGGATGGACTGGGTAATGGCGAGGTGGATGTTTTCGTCTCTGGCAATGAGTTTGATGATTTTAGCATTGCCTTCCATTTTTTTAAGTTCTGCAAAAGCCCAGCTACAAGCGAACGAAACATAGAATCTTACTCCTTCAAGTACATTAATAGAATTAAGTGTCAACCACAGTTTTTTCTTTAGTTCATATTCATCTAAAGAAACATATTGATCTTCTTGCGTTACTTTATTAGTAATACGATATTTACCATATCCAAGTAAATCATACCACTTAGAATATTCAATAAACTCATCGTAGTACTTAGAAATATCTTCAGCGCAATCAATGATTTCTTTTATATCCAACATCTCATCAAACACAACGGATGGATTAGGATAAATGTTTCGAATAATATGTGTATATGAACGTGAATGAATAGTCTCCATAAACGTCCATGTTTGAACCAATGGCTCAAGTTCAGGCAAAGAAACAACTGGAATTAGTGTTTCAGTTGGAGCTCTACCCTGAACAGAATCAAGCAATATTTGCCGTTTCAGATTAGAAGTAAAAATGTGTTTTTCAAAATCGGACAAAGAAGAAAAATCTGCTTTGTCCTTAGTCACATCTACTTCTTCAGGCCGCCAAAAGAATCCCAATTGTTTTTCAGTTAGCTTATCTAGCTGTGGGTATTTCACCACATCATAACGAGCAACATCAACGCCAGAATCAAAAAACATCTTTGATTCTAGATGAGACTTATTTTTCTTTTCAAAAACCGACGACATTATAACTCCTTAAATTTTACAGGATTCGCAATCCTCGTCATCACCAAATTCATCAACTTCTTCATTTTGTTCAGTAGTGATGTTCTCTTCTTTGAGTTCACCAGCACCGTCATGGGTATTATTATAATACAGTTGTTTACCACCGTACTTATAGAAGGTAACCATATCTTTAATCAATTGAGACATAGGAACCTTTGAATCTTCAAAGTGTTCTGGATTATACGATGTGTTAACAGAAATACCTTGGTCGATCCACTTTTGCAATACAGCGCAGATTTTCAAATAACCTTCAGGAGATTTTTGATCCCACAAAAGATCGTATTTGTTCTTCAGATGATGGTAACCAGGAACAACCTGAGCCATCACACCATCCTTAGATTGCTTATAGGATACCAATGCACGAGGAGGTTCAATACCATTCGTTGAATTAGAAATCTGAGCTGAAGTTTCAGCTGGCATAAGAGCCATAAGCGTGGAGTTACGAATACCATATTCATATAGCTGAGTTTTCAATGCTCGCCAATCCATACGTTCTTGTAATGGAACCAATTCATCAACTTCCTTCTTATATGTATCAATAGGAAGAATCCCTTGGCTATATTTGGTTTCTTCATGCTTTCCGCATGGACCTTTTTCCTTAGCTAGATCTGCAGATGCTTTAATCAAATAATAAGACCATGCCTCAGCATATTCGTCAATAGTTGCAAGAGCGCCTTCATCATATTTCAGGCCACGTTTAGCCAAGAAGTAAGCAAGGTTAATAATGCCGACCCCCAGAGGCCGACGTGCCATTGTAGACGACTTAGCGGCTTTGACCGGATAAGCTTGATAGTCCAGAAGAGCATCCAAAGCCCGTACAGTAAGTGCGCAATAGCGTTCAAATTCAGAAGGATCATTGATCATTCCCCAGTTAATAGCAGAAAGAGTACATAGCGAAATTTCACCTTCTTCATCGTCAGCAGAACTTAGAGGTTTAGTTGGTAGATCAATTTCACAACATAGATTGGATTGGTGAATGGGTGCTTTATCTGGAAGGAACGCTCCATGAGTATTAGCATGATCAACGTTCATTAGATAGATACGACCGGTATCTTTACGTTCCTGCAAGAAACGACTAAAGACATCAATAGCTGGAAGAGTCTTTTTCCGAATAGATTCATCAGCTTCATACTTCTCATAGAGAGTACGGAATTTATCCTGATCAGCAAAGAAAGCATCGTATAGACCAGGAACATCATGCGGAGAGAACAGAGTAATATTACCACCAGTCAACAGACGTTCATACATCAGTTTATTAAACTGGAATGCATAGTCCATATGACGTACGCGTGTTTCTTCAGTACCTTTATTATTCTTTAGAACAATCAGATCTTCGAATTCAAGGTGCCAGATTGGGAGGTACACTGTTGCAGCACCGCCTCGTACTCCTCCTTGGGAACATGATTTGACAGCTGATTGAAAGTACTTAAGGAACGGTATAACCCCCGTATGAACCACACTTCCATCACCAATTCGAGATCCGATAGCGCGAATTGAACCTGCGCCAATACCAATTCCAGCTTTCTTAGAAATGTAGCGTACAATGGACGTAGAGGTCGAATTGATAGAATCGAGAGAATCTCCAGTCTCAATAAGAACACACGATGAGAACTGACGTGTAGGAGTACGCACACCTGCCATAATAGGCGTCGGAAGAGAGATATAGAATTGCGAGACCGCATCATAGAAATCCTTTACCCATTTCAGTCGAGATTCGACTGGATACTCAGAAAACAGAGTCGCTGAGATCATCATGTAAAGCATCTGAGGCGTTTCGTAAATTGTCTTTGTGGAACGATCCTGGACTAGATATTTTCCACGGAATTGCTCCATACCGACATATGTAAACAAATCATCACGATCATGCTTAATGAAACTATTCAGTTTTTCAATTTCATCTGCGCTATATTTGTTCAAAATATCTGCGTCATAAACACCACGCTCAATATTCTTTTCAATCAAATGAGACAATAACCAAGGCTCATACTGACCATACACTTCTTTACGCAGCTTATAGTTAACCAGCCGAGCTGCAACATATTGATAATTCGGGGTATGATCTGAAATAAGTTCAGCCGCCGATTTAATCAGCAATTCATGAATGTCATAAGCTTTAATGCCGTTATACAACTGAAGGTTTGCCTTCAATTCAATTTCAGAGATTGATACTCCAGAAATTCCTACGCTAGCCCACTCCAAAACACGATGTACTTTATCTAGATCAAAAGGTTCAGTTCGCCCGTCACGCTTTGTGACATTAATAATTTTGTTATTCATTAACAAGTGACTCCAATAGAAAGTATAATGTATTATACCATAAAAACGACAAAAAGTAAACGGTTAGGCTACGGCTGCAACCACACCAATTGCTGTTCTAATGATCGTATTTAGTTGTTCTTTATATTCTAATTCGATCGCGTCTTCAGCAATTACTTTACTTATTTCAATACCTTCTAATAGGTCTTTATACTCTGCTGCAGAAATTTCACCACGGTTATACATCAACGTATAACTTTCATACATTTGTTGAATGTCATCCAAATTCATCTTGGTTTGCTCCCTAATACTTTTTGTACATTTTCAGCATTCTTGGCAACTAGAGTCAGTTTAGCTTTACAGTAAGCTTCCGACGGATCTTTACCATTATAATACAATTCCCGCGTTTTGTACACTAGTTCTTTGAGGTTCTTTGCTAATTTTTTAGCATCCTCATTATTAGGGATATGTTGTGTATAGTTATGCAGGGTGTTAGCTTCAAAGTACATTACATCGATGATAGCTCTAACCTCTGTAGGGCTAGAACACTTTTCTAAAGCATATTCTGCTTCAGTTCTAACTTTTGTTACTAATGTGTATTCACCTGAATCGTATCCTGCCATAAAGTATGCGTCCCATAGAGCGCATCCTGTTAAAGAACTACTTAGTAGTAGGGCTAGAAGAAGATTCTTTAGGTGGTTCATAGTATTCCTTGTATTTGATGATTATCAAACGCTGTTTATCTATAAAAGAGCGAATTTCAGCCATGTTGATAGAAAGCTGTTCATAGCCATCATCGCTTAGTCCAAATAGTACTAAGTCTTTATTTTCTTCTTTCATCTTAGCCCATACTTGTTCAGCATTTTCAGGCGTGATGACGACCCACTTAATTTGTTGTGGTTTCAAAGGAGATTGTTGTTTGATATTGAGAGGCGTACGCTCTACGGCTTTAGTTTGTATGACTACGGGTTCTACCTTAGAGCCGCCAAACAAGCTAAAGCTTGCGCAGCCATTAAGGAGTAGTAGGGGTGTAATTAGGATTAGCGATCGAAGGACATTCACGATTTATCTCACTTGTGGTTTTAGCATTAAGTTCTTTCTCTGTTAATGGAGCGCCGGATGCGATTTCCAAACATCGTAAAGCATTCACGGTTCCTCGATTAACCAGTCTTTCAATAAGACCAGGTTTTGCTGAAGCTATAGCCCCAAAATCACGAGCCTCGCCTTTAGCATTCACATTGAACTTATCCGATAAGTTCTTAATTTCTTCTTGGTGCTTTTTATCTTGATCAAGAAGAGCTTGATTCATAGATTGAATCGCTTGAATATCTTGTTTCATGGATTCTAAAAGCTCGTTTTGAGCAGCAATAGAATCCTTTAGCTTTTCTTCATTGAGTTGTGCAACGGCTAAATTAGCCTTTAACTCTGTGACGTAGTATAGTCCACCAGCAATCACTAGGACTATTACTAGAATTGAAATGATTTTAATCACGTTTCCAATACCGAACATAATAAATTACCTTTGTTTTGCTGACTCTACCTTTGAAGTTCCATTTGCTCTACGAAAGATTTTAGAGATATCCCATTTAGAACGTTTATCTTGCTTCTTAATTCCACCAGTTGGATTCATGTCAACACCGCTTCCAGTAGCATTTGCTGGAGCATCTTCTTTTACTGGCACGCAATTAGGAACCTTTTTACCGTTCTTATCTTTCATGCCAACCATCTTATAATCTTTCCAACATGGATCTTCTGTAAATTGTTTAAACGATTTCATCGAGCAATATCCTTAGGAGTTACATAGATATCCATCTTGGTAGTGGCATGTTTTACTTTATAAATTGGAGTACCAAATAAATTATCTACTGATTCGCACATACCATCAACAATAATCTTAGAACCTTTTTTAGCTACAAGTTCTCCAGTTGATGGCATTGCAATATTTTCTTTTAGAATATATGATCCTGGTGCTAAGCATCCATCTTCAAGAACATTCCAAAAGCTTTCTGTTATAGTATTATCTATCTGAATATTCTTTTCTTCGAAGACTTTTTCTAGTGCTTTGAGTAACTGTCCTTCAGATAGATTTAATTCTTCTTTTACGAGATATAAAGCCGCTGCGAAATTGGCAAGTTTAGCTCTTCCAAATGGAAGTATTTCTATAGTACGCTTAATATTATAGACTAATCTATGGAATAATGTATAGGCATTCTTTTCTGCTTGAGAATTTAATGAATTGACCTTTTTAAGAGGGTTTCCTCTATCATCAATGATCCCAAGTTTATACGCGTCAGTATCTTTCCAGTCTTGAACTAGAGTACGAATAAATCTATATGTGTAATAGGTATCTGCTGCGGCAGAAATGATTCCCATTATATTTTCCTTAATACTTCTACGATCTTAGGATCAAGTGGAACATCAATATATTCGTCTTCAGGTAGATAGTTTAGAAATACCAAAAACGTTTTCAATTGTGGCCACTGCTTTTGATCTATTTTATAAAAGACCATTTTGTTCGCGGCTTGAATACCAAACACATTGTAGATAATAATCAAATGATTTAGTATCAACCGCTCTTGTAAGTCACCTTGATCATAACGGCTCAAAAGTCTTTTCAGATATTTGAACCGTTGTAGATCTTCATAGAACTCTTCAATATCGGTGCATTGATTATTATTATAGTGCCTCGATGCAAATAAAACAAAATTGTCGTTGTTTAGCTCATCAAACAGTTGCATGAATAAAACCTCAAAGAATAATTATACAGATGTATGTATATTATTCTTCAGTAGGTTGTTCTGCTACAGGTGCTTCTTCTTGAACTAGAACTTCTTCAACTACTTCTTCAACTTTCTTTGAAGATTTTTTAGCAGCTGCTTTCTTTACGCCATTCCATTCATCACAGAATTCTTTAGAAAGTTTTACACCTTTTAGTTTTTCGCCCTTTACGCTATAGAAACCAGTTTCTTTAGCAACAGCATTTTTCAAAAATCCAGCTTTTTTCATTTACGTAGGTCCTTTAGAGTTTTCATTTTACGTTCGCTTCCATCAATATTATCACCTGGACGACCAGATGCAACCTTGACTTTTTCAGCTCCATCTTGCTTGCCATGAACGGCTACAGGATGTGGTTCAATATCAACTTTATGTTGATCTTTGAATTCTTTTTCACCCTTTGCTTTTGGATCAAGCTTTTCAGATTCTTCAGTTACAGATGTAGATTTCTCTGTACCTTTTTCATCTTTCTTTTCTTTTTTCTTAGTAACTGAACCATTATCTGGATCAATTTGAACGGCTTCTTTTTTAGAGCCGCAGCTTGATTTTTCAAGCATTTTCTTATAAGCTTCTGCTACTGACATAAATGTCTCCTATTATTTTACAAAAATCATACCGACGGCTCCGGTAATCCCTGCGACGATAACAATCCAAAATAGTCTATTAATGACACGAACTGTTACGGATGTTTCGTCTACTTTCTTTTCGATATTCTCTACACGCTCTTCATTTTTGATCATGCGATCCATTAAGAATTTTTTATCATTTTCAAGAGCAATTAGTTTCTCTTCAGCACGGGCTAAAGAAATAACTGTCTCAGATAGTTTGTCAATCTTTGATTCAATTCTATCTAGGCGTGATGCATCTGCTACTAGATGCGCTTGTAATAATTGATCTTCCATTTCATCTTTCCCATTAATGAAATTAATTATCGACTGATGCACCTGCACGCCATTGATAGCATGACCAATAACGAGCTTTCCACTTTGGTCCTGGATTGTCACACCCATGACGAGCTCTAAATGAAGCCCTACGATCTGGGTCATCGCGTTTGATTTCCATATTAGGATCGCCAAAGCGAACAACCACTACATTGCCCTGATCGTTTTTTACATAAACTTTGAATTTCTTACTAGGTACTTCTGAAGTACGAATAGGATCATTTAACTTAACTTTCTTCCCTTGATATTCAGATTCTTCGACAATTAGATCTGAATATAGATCACATGATTCGCAGATCTCATCAATAGCTTTTTGTGAATGCGAATTAAATGATTTCATTCTGCACCGCCTTCATCGTCTTTACCTTGAGCTTTCATACGAAAATGTTTTCTTACCTCTCCATCTAGTACGCGCTCAACGTTTTTAATCATATCAGCTTTCTTAAGCAGTTTACGAAGTTTCATTTTTAATTCAGTGGGCCCGGATGCAGAGATATACATGGTTGGTAGACCTTCAATCTCAACTTTATAATTTGCTTCTTCAGCGATATAAGACTTAAAAGACTGAAAGCTTTCTTTTTTAGTAAAACCAAAAGCAGAATCTACTTTTTTATGTCCATGTTTATTTCTTAAATAAGTTGAAATAGCATGATCTTTTGTTTTATACTCAGAAGTATCAACTACTCGGTTTTGCCCTCTAATTAGTCTACGAAGAGAATGAATATCATGACTCTTTTTTAGAGAGTCATATTCTTTTCTAATTGCATGATCGGTATCACTCATTGTCTTCCTCGCCTTCTTTGTCTTCATCTTCTGCCGAAAGATATTCATACAATTCGTACATATCCGTGAATATCTTATTTAATTTTTCTTTAGTCCATTCATCAATCTCGGACTCATCTTCTTCATCTTCAATCATGTCCAACAGATCTTCAGCGGCATATTTGATATAAGCCAATTGATCTGAACAAGTAGAACCTTCACCTTCATATGCATCTTCTTCAGAGATATACATTTCGATCAATTGATCTTCAGTGATTTCAGTTTCTTCTTTGACCATACCTACGTGCTCAGTATCATGTACCTTATAGCCACGTTTTACATAATGGTCTTTAGCTTTCTTTTGAGCAGTTTCTTTGCTATCGGCAGATACACGAACATGTTTTTGAATCTTCTCTTTACGCTGAGAAGCCATTGAAT
>CALMJT010000229.1 GCA_937864365.1 uncultured Alteromonadales bacterium
CCGCCGACCGGCAAATTTACGCTGGTTAGCTGCATTAATTTTAATAAACCGAAATTAGTGGTGATGATGTCCATGACTGTAGGCGCCGCTCTCTGGAATAAACACCGCAGATTCTGATTCGACGGCGAGCCCTAATTGAAGCAACATATCTTCAAGTACATGATCGGGCGTAATACGTAGCCACAACTCCCCCACTTGAATTTTTACGTGGCGATTTCCCAAGTGATAACACGCCTTTGAAAACATTAACCAATCATCGCAAAAAGCAATAGTAATAGCTTCTTCGGCACCAACCACTTGAATTATTTTTCCGCATTGTGTTTTTAAATATTCACCCACCAATAAGGGCTTGCCGCGTTCAAGGAAAATTCTAACTTCGGTGCCATCGTCTAAAAAGGTTCGCAAGCGCCCTTTATCGCGCTGATCATGATTTAACGCTAGGGTCGCAAACTTCTCTTCGTGACAATGCAAGCCCAAACGATCGTAAATTTCTAACATAAAATTCCTAAAATATTTGAGCCATTAAAATAGATTGTACAAGCGAGCAAGAGGTAAACTTTCTGCCGGTTCACACGTTAATAATTGACCGTCGGCTCTTACTTCGTAAGTTTGCGGATCAACCTCAATTTTCGGCTGCCAATTATTAAGAATCATGTCGGCTTTAGAAATATTACGGGTGTTTTTACAGGCAACGAGCTGTCTTTGTAACCCGAGTGGCTCGCCAATATTATTATTAACGGCAGCCTGCGAAACAAAGGTTACCGACAACTTTGCCGCAGCCAAGGGCTGGGCGCCAAACATAGGTCGGTAATGCACCGGTTGCGGCGTTGGAATGGATGCATTGGGATCACCCATTGGCGCAGCTGCAATAAATCCACCTTTTAAAATCATGGCGGGTTTTACACCAAAAAATGCCGGTTTCCACAGCACTAAATCAGCGAGTTTACCCACTTCGATAGAACCAATTAATTCAGAAACGCCATGAGTAATTGCTGGATTAATGGTGTATTTAGCGATGTAACGGCGCGCACGCATGTTATCGTTATATTCGCTATCGCCTTCTAAACTGCCGCGTTGCACTTTCATTTTATGAGCAGTTTGCCAGGTTCGACAAATAACCTCCCCCACGCGCCCCATTGCCTGAGAATCTGACGAGATCATGCTGAAGGCGCCTAAATCGTGAAAAATATCTTCGGCGGCGATGGTTTCTTTACGAATTCGAGAATCGGCAAACGCGACATCTTCAGGAATATTAGAATCGAGATGGTGACAAACCATAAGCATGTCTAAATGCTCGTCAACCGTATTCACCGTGTAAGGACGCGTTGGGTTAGTGGACGACGGTAAAACATTGGCTAACGAAGCTGCCTTAATAATATCTGGTGCGTGACCACCACCGGCGCCTTCGGTATGGTAGGTATGAATTACGCGATTTTTAAACGCGCCTAACGTGTCGTCAACAAAACCGGATTCGTTCAGTGTATCGGTATGAATTGCCACTTGCACATCGTATTCATCGGCGACACTTAAACAACAATCGATAGCCGCCGGAGTTGTTCCCCAGTCTTCGTGCAATTTCAAACCGCAAGCGCCCGCCTCTAGTTGCTCGCGCAACGCCTCTGGTTTGCTGGCGTTACCTTTACCGAGAAAACCAAAATTCATGGGCATGGCATCGGTGGCTTGTAACATTTTGCCAATATTCCAAGGCCCTGGCGTACAGGTGGTTGCGTTTGTTCCGGTTGCAGGGCCGGTGCCGCCGCCAATCATGGTGGTAACACCAGACATCAAAGCTTCTTCTACTTGCTGTGGGCAAATAAAATGAATGTGTGCGTCAATCGCACCAGCAGTCAAAATGGAGCCTTCTCCAGCAATAACTTCGGTTCCGGGGCCAATGATGATATCAACCGACTCTTGTACGTCGGGATTTCCGGCCTTACCTATGGCTGCAATTTTTCCGTCTTTAATGCCAACATCGGCTTTTACCACACCCCAGTGATCTAAAATGGTGGCGTTGGTAATAACTAGATCCATTGCTACAGAATTGTCTTGTTGACTTTGTCCCATGCCATCGCGGATAACCTTACCACCACCAAACTTAACTTCATCGCCGTATACGGTGAAATCTTTTTCTACTTGAATCCAAAGTTCGGTATCGCCCAACCTCACCGAATCTCCGGTTGTTGGGCCAAACATTTGTGCGTAACTGGTACGATCCATGGTTGCCATGATTGACCTCGATATGTAAAGGTGCAAAAACACCTCTGTTTTTCTATTCGAAATGTTAGGTTTTATTGAAGACTAGATTTAGTGATGAATTTTTATTATTTAAATTACGGATCTAACGCACCCATTACTTCACCACGAAATCCATACACTTCTCGTTTACCACGATATTCAACCAATTCAACTTCTCGGGATTGTCCCGGTTCAAATCGCACCGCGGTTCCAGAGGCAATATTTAAGTGATAACCGCGCGTTTTCTCACGCTCAAATACTAATGCGGGATTTACTTCGTAAAAATGATAATGAGAGCCAATTTGCACAGGACGGTCGCCGGAATTTTCTACCGCAACAAGAATTGTTTTGCGGCCAGAATTTAACGTAATCGATCCTTCAGCAACACGAATTTCACCGGGTTTCATAGCAGACTCTTTTTTTGTTTGGCAGAATTATATTTTTTAGGGACTTCTGATCAACTCATCCATGATTTAATCAGAGGACAGAAATTGAAAATATGATTTCCAACTTCTTCACAATTTCAATCACCTACCATTCAATTACTTACCGTTCTTGAAATTGGCGACACATCCTTGTGCCGTAGGAAACTCAAGGTTAATCAGAGTTTCCTTTAAAATATCGAATTAAATCAAAAACATTTTATCAATTGATCGGATCGTGAACAGTCACAAGCTTGGTACCATCTTCAAAAGTAGCCTCCACCTGCACTTCATGAATAAGCTCCGCAACACCGTCCATAACTTGATCGGCGGTTAATATTTGTTTTCCGTAAGACATTAATTCAGCCACGGTTTTGCCGTCACGAGCACCTTCGATAATCTCCATGGTGATATAGGCAACGGCTTCGGGATAATTTAATTTTAATCCGCGATTTAAACGTCTTTCTGCTAATAGTGCTGCGGTAAAAATTAAAAGCTTATCTTTTTCTTTTGGTAATAATTCCATAATCTATCAAACCATTAATACCGCTTAGTACTCGGAACAATCTAGATACCAGCAGTTTTTTTGTTTTTAAAATAATTTAGAAAACTCTGATTAACCCAAATCTGATTAAGCCAGAGTTTCACGCGACACTCTCTTGTGTCGCAAAAATGTGTCGCCAATTTCAAACACTGTAAGTAATTGAAATTGTGAAGAAATTGAAAATCGTATTTTCAATTTCTAGCCTCCAATTAAATCATGGATGAGTTAATCAGAGACTCCTTTAAATTAACGATCCTTTTTCAATGAGCGTGTAACTGATTTTATCAAACTTAACACGCCCAAATTCGCGGCTCAACTACTTCGCGACCTAATAAATTTGGGCGAATAATCCGCCAAACCTGCGTAAATAATTTTCGCGCTTGTTCAGCATTGCCGCCTAAATACCGTGTTACCAACCATCGACCGCGCTGTGTGCTGGCAAATAAAACGGAATCTGGTGATTGAATATCACGAATTTGCTCTAAACAAAGGTTATGCACAGCAAATCCAATTGGAAAAGGACCTGCAACCATTAATCCAGAAACCGTCTTTTGTTGGAAACCTGCACGGCCAAATTTGACCAGCAAATTGTCGCCATTAAATTTTTGTCGCTCAATAAATTCAGGAATATCACCCCGCCAAATTTCAAACCCTTGATCTATGTGGCCTCGTAAGAACGGTGCCGTGGATTGAGATAGGCCAAAGCACGAAATTTCCCAGCCGATAAAACCAGAGATTTCGGCATTTTCTGGTAAAAAAACCTGAGTTTTGAGTTTTCCAAAACTATCAGGATAAAAAATACATTCCTGCGGTAACCATTCAAGACTTGAACCATGACTTAAATGCAATTGCGTCGTTTGTTGTTGCAACGCACGATCAGGCCGAGCTCGATAAATTCTACCCGCACCCGGAGCAGTAAATAATCCGCGTGTATTTTCACCCAACTCTATATTGATACTTAAATCGTCGCCCGAAACCAGACCACCGGGAGGGTGCAGTAGATAAATATGAGGTAAATCGTCACCTTCGACATAAAAAGGCTTTTGAACATAGAGTGGGCCGACGTGATTGTTCTTGACCAATCGAGAACCGCGCACTGTTTTGGCGAGACCTAACTGTAACTGTGCCGACCATCTAGATGGAGTCATCTTACTTTGGGTTGGGAGCGGCGCCGATACCGATTGCGCCGTTGTATTTATCCGATGACCATCCATCATCCTCGACCACCCATCCATCGCTCGTTCAAAACTTACTCACCTTAGAGTTACGCGTTAAAAGCCACTCATGTTTATTTGATGAATTTTCCAACAAAAAATAAATACGCATCTGCATTTCAAAAGACAGTTACTTCCAACTCTTAAAACGATACAGGAGATCGCAACCACAACAGCCCCATTGAAATTCCGCCAATATCGAAGTTTTTCAAAGATCTCCATATCTTTCGGCGAAATTTTTACAGCAACTCACAAAATTCCTAATAAAGGCATCATTATTATTACTAAAAATTACAGTACTTCAATTTAGCGGCTGATCCAAGCCTGATCTATTCTTACTAACATCCTTCCCAATAGTCAGAAAATTAGGAGCAGCCGTGAACCTACAGGCACTCATAGACAGTGCGGCAAATCTGCCCAGCATACCAAAGGTTGTACAAGAACTGATCGAATCCTTTGGCAGCGATGATTTTGATATTGACGACATCGCCAAAAAAGTCAGCGCCGACCAAGCACTTACCGCAAAAGTTTTGCGCCTAGCCAATTCCGCAAAATTTGGTGGCAACAGAACCATAGGCTCGGTAAACGATGCCATTGTTAGAATGGGTTTTGATGCCTTAAGAACCCTGGTGTTAGCGTCCTGCTTTACCAGTTCGTTTAAGGCACCACCAGGATTCGATCTAACTCGATTTTGGCGCCACAGTTTTATGGTTGCCAATCGCTCAAAATGGGTAGCTCACTACACCAAAGAAAATGCCGAAGTCGCTTATACCTGTGGTATGACCCACGCCATTGGCGAACTATTGATTCATATCATTATGGAGGATCAAGCGGCAGGCATAGATCTTCTGGTTCAGCAAGGTGCCGATCGAGAAGAACTGGAGAAAAGTCAGTTAGGTTTTGACTTCACAGAAGCCGGAGAAGCACTGGCCACGCGCTGGAAATTTCCGAAAGAAATATGCGATGCCATTCGCTGGCACACCCACTGTTTAGAAGCACCGGAAGATTCAGCACTGGCAGACATAGTTGCTATCGCGTCTTATCTAACCAAGCATGCTGAAAGCGACAAAAAAGAGCTGCTTGAGAACTTTCCAAACGATATCGCAAAACGTTTAAAAATTAATCTCGTAGAAATGCTTAGTTGTTTAAACCAGTTAGAGACCGTGGATCAAGGCATAGAGGAGCTTATTGGCTAGTTCAAAATTTGGAATCAAGTACCTGCAAAACAGAGTTTCATTTGTTAATACTCCCAAACTTAGGGGCTCGTATGGGCCCATTTTTTTACTCTTCAAACACGCCCGCCTTCTCGTAATTTCTCACCTAAAATGCCGGTTTAAACAAGCTAGTACTAATCGGTGATGAAAAATGCCCCAATATGGGACCAAAGTTGCACAGTGTTTTTCTATTTTTAGCCTTTAAAGCGCTCGAATTCCCTTTGTATAATGAACAGCATTTTTGCATTAAACCCTACTTTTAACAGTGCAATTGTTCAGTGCGGCTCATCAAATGCAGCTTGCGCAAAATTTACTCTTATTTCGAGGCGCTGATTTTGGACATACAAAACCTATCGACCGAAGAACTACAGGTCCTTGAGCAGGAATTGGCTCAAGAGTACCAATCATTCCAAGAGCAAGATTTAAAACTAGACCTAACTCGTGGAAAACCATCTTCAGAACAACTGTCTTTATCTGACGAATTAGACGGCATCTTAAACGGTAATTATAAAAACGAAGAAGGCACCGACACCCGTAACTATGGCGGTATCGACGGAATTGCTGAGATGAAACGCCTAGGCGCCAGTATTTTAGGTGTGGCAGAGTCCGAAATCCTTGTAGGTGGCAACTCAAGCTTAACGCTTATGTATCAAAGCGTTTTGCATGCCTATCTATTTGGCTTCAATGGCCCAAACTCAGCGTGGAATAAAGAAGACAAGGTAAAATTCGCGTGTCCAGTTCCGGGTTATGATCGCCACTTTAGCATTTGTGAAGCTTTCGGCATTGAAATGGTCACCGTTCCCATGACCGAAAACGGCCCAGACATAGAAGCGCTCACCGAATTGGTAACTAATGACCCAAGCGTAAAAGGCATTTGGTGCGTACCTAAATTTTCTAACCCAACCGGCATCATCTACAGCGACGAAACCGTCAATGCCATTGCTGGGCTTGCAAAAATTGCCGGACCTAACTTCAAAGTCTTTTGGGATAACGCCTACGCGGTGCACGAATTGGTGCCAAACACCAAAGCATTGGCAAACATATTAGCCTGCGCTAAAGAGCAAGGTACCGAAGACAGTATTTTGCAGTTCACCTCTACCTCTAAAATCACTCACGCCGGATCAGGTGTAGCGTTTTTAGGTGCATCCGAAAAAACCCTAGCGTCGTTCAGAAGCTCTCTTGGTGTTGCGACCATCGGACCGGACAAAGTTAACCAACTTCGTCACGCCTTATTGCTACCGAATATGGATGCCTTAGCAACGCACATGCGCAAACACGCCGATATTCTTAAACCTCGCTTTGATATTGTACTCAGCACCTTAAAAGAAGCGTTTGAAGGCAGCACGTTAGGAAGTTGGGAGTCTCCGTTGGGCGGTTACTTTGTGTCTTTTGACACTCTACCTGGCCTAGCAAAAACCGTTGTAGGTATGGCTGCCCAAGCCGGTGTGAAGCTAACACCCGCGGGAGCGACCTTCCCCTACGGTAAAGACCCTGAAGACAAAAATATTCGCATTGCGCCCAGCGTTCCAAACCTAGAGGAAATTGAGCAAGCAATGAAGATATTTGTGAACTGTGTAAAACTTGCCTCGGTTCGACAAGCATTAGCTGGATAATGGCTTAACAAAATCCAACGCTATTGTTTTATCAACCCTGTAATAATTCGCGCCAACATAAATGTGCGCAGAATTGTTGCAGGGTTTTTTATTGCCATAACATTACGGCAACATCTATTAAAAATGTACAATCAAACCGCTATTTAGAAAGACTGAGCTTTTTTCAAATCTGCCGATTCGGCAATCGCCTTAACCGTTCTATAAAATCTCATCGACCATGCAAAATCAACAACTCGAACACCGCCATCATCAACCTAGCGAAAAACGATTTTCTTTATGCTTATTGGTGCATGACCTGGAATCACCACAAAACGTCGGGAGCTTATTTAGACTTGCAGATGCCCTAGGATTGGAAAAAATATATCTTTCCGGTAGCAGCCCAAAACCACCGAATAAAAAAATCACTCGCACTTCGCGATCCACCGAGAAATACGTCGAATTTGAATATATCGCGTCTGCGCTGGATGTAATTACTCGATTAAGAGCAGACGATTACCTAATCATTGCCTTAGAAATTGCCGAAAACAGTATTAATCTGCACGATTTAGATATTCAGGCCGATGCAAAAATTTGCTTAATGTTAGGCACCGAAAATTTTGGCATCAGTGCCGAATTAATGAAACAAGCGAACATTGTGGTGCATATTCCTATGCAGGGGAACAACTCCTCGATGAATGTCAGCCATGCTTGTGCAATTGCGAGCTACGTTTTGACGCAAAAACTAACACGTTAAAAAATTCCATCTCGTCATTACGGATTCAATTCGACGGCAAAACCATCGATATGTTTTATTAATAACCACAATTTTAAATATAAATAATTATTACCAAAAAATATTTATTTTTGGCTCTTTATTGATTCAAACAAAAGTTATCTTTAATTTCATCGCACCGAAATTGCACAACACCAACAAATTCGCACAAGAAATTATCAAGTTTTTGCAATCGCGCACATTTTAATTTCCACGTTTGCAGACTGATTCTTGGTATTTTTGGATTCATTTTTCCCCAAACATTTATAAATTGATAATTTAAGAACAATTTCCCCAATGGGGTCTAAAACTTGCTGTCGTAAATTGAACTAATAATAACCACTCTAAATTCACCGATCGATCACCACACAGAAAGGGGCAAAACATCATGCAATACACAAAAGCAATTGTAGACCTCATTCAAGAAGCACGCAGAAGAGCACCCAGTGAATTCAAACCCAGCATAAAGCTCGCAAACCCTGAAGTACTTAGTATTTTGCTCGACCTCTATAAAAAATCGACGGACTCCGTGTTTAAAGCATTGGTTAAAGAAGTTTTTTCTCTGGCAGGAGGTGTATGGAGCACCCGCATTGGTGAATTAGAGCAAACCGGAAAAGTTGATGTCGAAGAGTCTTATTCGGTAAAGGTGTATCGCGGTCAAACCCGACTTGAACCTAAAACTGCCAGTGAAGATATCAAGAAGCCTAAAATGGTTTATCGCGGACGCGTAGTAATGGCATAGATCGGTACAGAAACTTGTTATTGCAGCACGGTAAAATTGGGTAATCTACAGATTTGAATCTCTGATTAACTCGTACAGGAATTAATCAGAGAGGATTATCTTCGAATATAAGCCGTCTTTATTATTTTTTAACGACAACAACTCGTCTTAAAATAACTTAGCTAAGCCAATAAAGGCTCAATTCCACCAACCAAGTGCTGAGCTAATCAAACAACCAACCTTTACTCTTCCACAAGAGACCCCTAGTTAGAACTTCCTTCCATACATCGTTAAATCTCTTCATATATCACTAATGTCTTGCCAAAACGAATATAAAGCAGGTAACACTAGATCCGTTAATCAGCAGGGCTGAACTTAGACATTCACTAAGATCTAATCATAGCCAGCACGTTATTACGGGAATTCTCATGAAAAAAATTATTTTCACGATTTGCATTGCGCTATCTGCACCCAGTTTCGCAGAAACACCCAGTGAAAAATCGTTAACAAAATTGCTAGAAGTTACCAAAACCCAGCAATTTCTAGAGCAGTCAATTCAAGATATTGATACCACCTTGCAATCGTCTATGCGAAGAGCGTTATTAGGTAAAGCACCTACCCAAGACCAAGTTGCTATTGCCCAAGACACTCGTGATCAGATATTTGCCGTGTTAAAAGAAGAGCTCAGTTGGGAACGCATGAAAAAAGATCTTATGAGTGTTTATGCCGAGACTTTTACTCAAGAAGAGGTCGATGGTATTTTGGCATTTTATGAGACAAAAGCTGGTAAAGCTCTGCTGAATAAAATCCCAACGGTAATCGATAAAAATAAAGTATTAGTTCAAGAGCGCTTAGTTGCAGTAAGACCGCTAATTGATGACATTCGAGAAGAAATGGTCGTAAGACTTCAAGCGTTAGAAGCACAAAAAAGATAATCTTTTTTGTTAGCAGTGTTAGTCGTATTTAAAGTCGGAAAAATCACCGACTTTAAATACTTACAGAAAGAATTAACTGTACGCATATTTAGGATCGCGCAAGGTTACAACACTGATCAGTGCCACAACAAAGAATACGCTTGCCAATACATAAATTTGCTGAATACCAATAAGCGGAAGAACAACCGAGCCCAGCATTGCACCCAAACCAATGGAAGCATTAAACAAGGCGACATAAACCGAAGAAACCGGTAAGGCATCTTCACCGGCGGATTTTAAGATCCACGTTTGTAAACTTACAAATATCGCCGATACCGAAGCACCCCAAGCAATTAATAACGCCAATACCACTGCGGTACCAAAAGTTTTACCCACATAAGAAATTAAAAATACCGATAAACAACCAACTACCAGCGACGTTACCAACACACCTTTTAGATAACGATCAATAATTGTTGCTGTCACAAAGTTCGCAGCCAAACCTGCAAGACCAAAGCACAATAACAATACAGCAATTAAATTAACCGAAATGCCCAATTCATCTTTTAAATACGGCTCAATGTATGTATATGCCATAAAATGTGCGGTAATTGCTAAGAAAGTTGAAATAAAAATTCGTACGTAGGTTTTATCTTGAGCAAGGCTAATTAATTTGGAAAATTTAATGCCACCGGCGCCTTGAATTTTAGGAACGCTGAAGCGAATCGTAAGTCCGACCAAAATCGCCGCAATGGCTATGCACCAGAAGGTTGTACGCCAACCGGCATTTACACCAATAAAATTCGACAGCGGAACACCAATAACACTGGCGGCAGATACACCACCAAAAATAATGGAAGTCGCCATACCGATTTTTTCAGGACGAACAATTTGCGCACCTAAGGTACCAATCATTGCCCAAAAAGCACCGTGAGCTATAGAGCCGATGATACGGGCGATCATTAATTCGGAATAATTACTCGAAATCGCCGTAACTGCTGCCGAGGCGGCTAAAATAATCATCAATACCATTAATAATCCGCGTCGCGGTAAATGACTTAATGCAGTAACCGAAACTAACGCTGCAATGGCCGCTATCCACGCATAAAGTGTAACTGCCAACCCAATTTGCGAAGGTGGTTTATTTAAATCATCGCCTATTTGCGATAATAAACCAATGGGTGCAAGTTCGGTTGTAACAATAATAAAGCTGGCGATGCTCAAACAAATAATCGCAAGCCAATCGCGAAAACTAACACTGGTATCGGATTTAGGACTCATGTTCATCTCCTGAGGTTGAGAAGTGCAAAAAAGCTTTTTTTGCTGCTGTGATGGCATTCATGGCAGCAGGCACGCCTGCATACACAGAGACCTGTAAAACAATTTCAATAATCTCCTCGCGACTAACACCACAATTCATGGCGGCGCGCATATGAAACTCTAACTGACCAGCGGCCGTACCCATTGCAGACAACATTGCAATGGTCATCATTTCTCGGGTTTTTAAATCAATACCATCGCGGGCAACAATATCGGCAAAAGAAAAACCCAGAATCAAATCGGCGGCGTCTTTATGAAAATCGTTTAAATTTTTTAAGACTCGCTCTGGAGCACCGGATTCCAATTGTTCCAATATTGCTAAGGCTCTATTTAATCTTGGAGAAATTTCTGAATTAAACGTTGACACCTTTCATCCCCTCTTTTGAATAACGCTCACCAATAGCCGGTAAATCATCAGCCACATGCTCAAGCTCTAATATTTCAACTTCCGTTAATTTTATATCCGCAGCTTTAACGTTATCGGTTAAATATTTGGGGCTACGTGTTCCTGGAATTGGAACAATGTGTTCACCTTTTGCCAACAGCCATGCAAGACACAATTGCGCAGGCGTGCAACCTTTTATTTCAGCAAGATCCTCTAAAGCATCCACTAACCGTAAATTGGCTTGCAGAGCACCTTGCGAAAATCTGGGTAAATTTGCCCGGAAATCACCGGATGAAAATTCGGTCGAAGAACGAAAGCGACCTGTTAAAAATCCCCGGCCCAAAGGAGAATAAGCAACAAAACCGATACCTAATTCTTTGCACGTTGGAATAACTTCGTCTTCGGCGGAGCGCTCCCATAGAGAATATTCTGATTGCACAGCATCTATTGGATATACCGAATGCGCTCGACGCAGTGTGTTAGCATTTACCTCAGACAAACCGATACGCGCAATTTTACCTTCACGTACAAGCTCTGCTAATATATCGACGGTTTCTTCAATCGGTTGCGTAGTGTCGACGCGATGCACATAATAAAGATCAATTTGCTCGACACCTAAACGACGTAATGACGCATTGCAGGCTTCACGTGTATACTCGCGACTATTGTTGATACTTCGCTTATATTCGTTTTGATTACGTACGATGCCAAATTTGGTGGCTACTTTAATTTGCTTGTCTCTATTGGTTGCTAAAAATTTTCCTATTAATTCTTCGTTATGATGAGGTCCGTACATGTCGGCGGTATCTAAAAAATTAACGCCAAGATCACAGGCTAGAGATAATAATTCTAATGAGGCAGAGTCATCACTTGGTCCATAAAATTCGCTCATACCCATGCAACCAAGACCAACTTCAGCAACCTGTAAGTTTTTTCCAATAATTCGTGTTTTCATGTGACTTACCTAATTGAATGTTTGACTAAAATTATGACATAGTCAAAGTTCGAAATATTCAATGATATTTGGCAATATGATTTCCGATAATCGAAAACCAACCGACGATTTTAGATGGGATGACATACGAGCTTTCTTAGCTGTGGCTCGTTATGGCACCCTGAGCCTAGCCGCAAACGCCCTAAATATAGGCATTGCTACGCTGTCTAGACGTATTGAACGCCTAGAACAAAAGCTCGATATTCCACTTTTTATTCGCCATCAAACCGGGTACAAACTTACCCAAGATGGCTTAATGATGCTGGACAAAGCAGAATCTATGGAGGCTTCGGCATTAGCCCTAATTGCGGGAGCCAACGAAAATACCGAGGTCTCGGGTAAGGTATCTTTAGCAACCGCCGAGAACCTTGCCACCAAAATAATTCTGCCAAATCTACAAGCGTTCAGTGATCAATACCCTAACCTTATTATTGATTTAATTACCAATATCAATACGGTTAATCTACACAGTCGCGAAGCAGATTTAGCCATACGCATGGTTCGCCCCGAGAAAGGCAATTTAACCTTTCGAAAGCTTGGCGAATTGGGCTATGGCTTATACGCTAGCGAAAGTTACCTAAAGCAAGACTCTCTTATTAATGACAGTCATAGCGGGCTTGAGAAATACAAATTAATTTCTTGGCACGAATCGCTATCGCACCTAGCACCCTCAAAAGCCATCGAAGAAGTCTTTAGCCGAAAAGCACCGACTTTAAAAACCACTTCGTTACACTGTCAACTTGAAGCTGCTAAAAGTGGCTTAGGTGTTGCTTTCGTACCCCATTTTTTAGCTAAACCCGAAAATCTCATTCACATAGAAACCAATATTACGCTTGTTCAGCCTATTTATTTGGTCATTCAAACGGATATCGCAAAATCCGCACGGGTGAGAATTCTGGCTGATTTTTTAAGTGAATTAATTACAAAACACGCTGAGATTTTAAGAGGCCAGTAACCTGGCCTCTTAACTTGCGGATAAAATACGCCAGCCCATATACTCACCACGTTCTGCTAATAACGTGTTCATACCAACTACAACTGGGTTGCCCACCAATTCCAGCATTGGCAAATCAGACATATCATCACCAAACGCCAAACACTGTTTTAAATCAACATCTTTATCTTTTAGAAATTCCTTAATAGCCAGCGCTTTACCTTCGGCGATGGTTTGAATACCTGTAAATTCTCCCGTGTAATTACCCGCACGATCAATTTCCAGATGAATGCAGAGTGTGTGTTTTACGTTTAAGTAATCTGCTAAAGGTTTTAAAATTTCGTAGAAAGAACCTGAAACAAAAACCGCCTCATACCCTATTTCTTGATACTGACGTAAAACCTCAAGTGTGTCTGCAATGAAAAAGGAATCGGGATCTTTAATCTGTGCCAACATCCATTGTTGGCCACACTTAGTCAATTCACTGGGATCTTCGCCTTTAAAGAATTGATAATACACTCGATTTAATACAGAACGGGATGTACCAGACTGTCTTAATTCCGCAAAATGCGCTTCAAAATAAGCAAGTCGTTCAGGATCTTTTTTAATGTTCAAAGCCCAATGGCGAAAAAAAGCGAACATACTTTTCATGTGAATTAACGTCTCATCAACGTCGAAAAACATAAATCGAATGGTATTCATGACATTGCTTCCGGGTTAATAGTTTTTTCGACGACTGAGAATCTGAAATTCCGGATCGCTTCCTACCACGCCTGCATCGGCCCAACGACTCGGCTCAATCTCATTTAAATAAACACTGATCTTATCCAAAGGCACACCGGTTACTCGGTGGAGAGTAGCGGTCATTTCCTTTAATAGAGTTTCAGCTTTTTCTTGATCATTAATTTTAAAGGTTGAAATTTCAACGACTGGCATATAAAGCTCCTACAATTAATTAGTTTCTAATTCGTCAAAAACACGTTGTTTAAATTTAAGTTGTGCATGAATATCACCACCAAGCCCAAACCGACCGATAGCACCACCGTGTGACATTTGATAACTCATCCACAAAACAACTACATTAATAATACGATTAGATTTTTCTTGATCATGACGCGGAAATGGATTTTCCATAGTCACCGAATAATAGGCACCACCTTCGTTATTGGTAACAAAAACATTGGGTATGCCCAGAGGCCATGGCCGTGTCGGATTTTCGGGATCGAGATCGCGCTGACGCAAACTCATAATGGTGTACAACGAATTGGGTAAAAGATTTTCAAATAAGAATTCAAACCGAGCACTACGCCCGTTTGGTAAAATAGAAACCTTTAATTCCCCCTTTGCGCGCATCCATTGAGTTAAGGTTACCGGTTCAAGTAATTGTCGGGACTGACCAATTTCGTAATCTGGAATCGGAGTTTTATGAAACGGGTAACTGGGTCTGTGTTCGGAATTTGCATCTGGGTATTGCTCCGGTGCAAACACCATTGGATAATTTGCACATGGCAGTGGCAGCGGAAGTGTGTGAAGTATTTTATTGCCGATATTTTCCGGTAAAGAATCATCAAACCGCTCGATAATATTATATTGGTCAATATCACCAAATCGCGGCGCAGGCGTATTTGCTGAAACGATTGCTCGGCCCCAGCGGGTAACGAGCTCACCATTCTCAATATAATTAAGCATGCCAATGACGATGAAGTTTCCATTCTCATCCATTACTTCGCTAGGCGGATACAAAGGTCCCTGTGTCGTTAAATCAAGTTCTTTGGAAATAGTTTTAATCATAAGACATTTCTCAGTGAGCCCATTACCCTACGTGCGTTATTTATCAGTACCGGTTTGCAGTCTCATTATTTCTTGCTCGCGCTCTAAAAGCTCAAAATTAGCAGCATCAGACGCAAGCTTAGCTTCTTTCTCTAACAACTGTGACTCAGGATAAACCGCGATCGAGTATTCCGCGGTCATACGAACTTGGTCAGACTGAATAACTTCCATGTACAGCTGGAATTTTTTACGATATTCATTTAAATCTTTCGATACAATTTTGTAATTAATATGAGCACCGACAGGAAACACAAAACCTTTGAAATCGGTCTTCATGGAATTAATCACAAAATAGGTTCTACCCCATGAGTCATCCAAGAAGTACTTCTCGGTAACGGCTAAAAATGCTTGGCGAGTTGCCTCGATCAAAATCATTCCTTGAATGTGTTGCCCGGTTTGGTGATCACACATTAATTCAGAATTCTCATCGATGCTGATTACCAGTGTGTAAGTATCTTGATCAACTTTCTGAGGTTCGCAAATAAGCGTATTGGCGCTGACGCGTTTGTGGCTCAAATTAGATGTTGCCTGATCGGGAACTGATTTTAATTGTGAATCGTCCCAACGTTTTTTGGCTTTATCCAATTTATTAATTTTTTCTACAAGTTCATAAACGGTTTGATCTGAAATGCCTTGTCCTCGGAATAATTTTAACGGGCCAGGAACAATATGTTCAGGCAATTCAAGCATCGCCATTAATTGATTGACGGTCACAGAGTTTTTATTTCTCGTGAAGTTTTCAAACTTATTAGAAACTACAATTAGGCCATTACTGTACATGTTAAGCTCCTGTAGTTATCACGCAGCTGATAGATTTAAATAGGTTTTGGTATAAAGACCATCGGCGCCGCCACAAATAAATTTCTGGCCAGCTTGCTTTACGATGTCTTGATAACGAGGACTGGTGAATACAGCTTGATATTTTTCAGGATCTTCAGAAAAGCCAGATACAAACATAACACCTGGAGTAGTACTTACCAATGAGTGGTATGCGGTAAACTCTTCAACTTCCGGCGACTCTTTGACTACTTGGAAAATAGTATCTTGACGCCAATTTAAATACTCTTGCATTAAACTAGGTTTTACTTCGATATGACGTAACTGTACGTACTTTGTTTTTGGCGTAAAATTCTCTGAAGCCTTAGCAGCTTCAACATACTCTAGAATTTCACGATTAACATCACCACTTAAATCCCCAGAAACTTTCGCAATAACACGAGAATCTATTTTACTGATTTTTTCAAAATCTAAACCAGCCGCAATCTTTTCAATAACAACAACGCTACCGGCTTCAACAGATTGCAAAACACAATAATCAGAAGACTTACCCAAAGCAGCAATTAATTGTTTAGCAACGCTAGCTTCTTTACCAGATTCAACATTTAACTCAGTCACAAGCAGAAAGTATTTAGACATTTTTTATTCCTATTTATTGAAGATCTATTAGAAAAAACCAAACCACACAAAAATAATACACAGCGTATAAAATTAAATCTCTAAAAAAATTAACTAAAGTATTTTTCAAAAATGAAAACTTATGTATTTTTTCTACCACAAAGATTAAGCTTTTTTATCTACAGCAAAACATCTACGCAGCTATTACTCAATCAAATAAAGAAGAATTAAAAATTACAGAAACATACCCAAACTACCATCACAAAAAATATTAAACCTATTTATAGCTTTAATATTTTTTATCTTCATCAACAGAGAACAACCATTAAGTGAATTGGTAGGTTATTATTGGAAACTCTGATCAATCTATGGCTTCTGGCGACACAAAGATGTATCGCCCACTGATAAAATGATGGACGAGTTAATCAGAGCTTCCTACTGAAGCTTTTGCTCGATCCATCGATTGAGTGTCTCGCCAATTTCATCAGGATAACTTTCTTGCAAATAATGCAAACCTGGCCCGAGGAACACAGACTCTAAATTAGGGAGAGTATTTATAATCATTGAACTGTCTTGAAAATTCCCTTCGGCATTAACAACGCCGGGCTCTGCGTAAAAATATAATTTAGGCACGGAGCTGTTCCTCAAAAAAGACGCATAACCATCTATGAGATCAATACTCTGATTACTGGTTTCACGGGCAGGAACCTCTCTAACCCACGTGTAACTTTGACGAACGTTTTCTACGTTATGTAAAAACGGCTCTCTGTATATCAATTTATCAGCCTCGGATAAACTGGGCTCTGTAACAAATAGGAATTCTTCAATAAAAAAATTAGTTTCAAGAACAAAACTTTCTTGTTCTGGCCTTCGCAGATCAACCAAGATCTCTGGCAAGTCTGATTCTTTTTCGTAAGGCCTTACGGGTGCTTCAAAAAAAGAAATACCTTTTATTTTATCTTGATGCTGCGAAGCGTAGGTAAAGCCTAAAAGCCCACCCCAATCTTGAATCAAGAAAATAATATTATCGAGGTCTAAGACCTCAATAAACTCATCCAGCGAGGCATAGTGTTCTGCATAGGTTTGGCCATAACCAAAATCCGACAAACCGTGGTTAAGTAAATCGGGCACAATGACCCGATTATTATTGGAAAGATGTGGAATAATGTTTCTGTATAAATACGATGACGTAGGATTACCGTGCAACATGACGACGGTATTTTCGCCCCTACCTTCGTCTAAATAGTGCATAAAACGTCCCTGTACAGGGACGTAATTAGACTTATAGGGATAGCCCGCAAAGGCAATTTGATCTGCCATTAGATTGTAGACCGACAAATCATTAGCGACTCGCAAGCGACCAGAATAACCTCCTGCACGAACAAGCGCTCGGGTTTGTTTCAGATTTTCTCGACCATCAACAAACAAAGAAATGTTCGACAAAACCAGATCGTTAATCTGTGCGGCTTGTGCAATTTCGGCAATACGCTGTGGCGTAGTATGAAAACCACTGGGCGTGTTATCCACTACCGACGCGTCGTAAATTAATAAGTCAGAATTAATCGCCAAATCAATAATATTGTTAGTTCGGCCAGTTAAATCACCACTGTAGGTAAATTTATGACCTTTGTATTCGATACTGTAAGCAAGTGACGGCGCAGTAAAGTGATTTACACCAACGGCTTTTATCAGTAAACCGCCTTCGTTATACACAATCTGCGGCGCTAAATCTAAACTCGCATCAATATCAGTTACATCAAAGACAAAATCGCCAGACGCTACAATGTCTTCGAATAATTCGGCTGCGTAACGCTCCGCACCAACAAAACGATCGAAATTTCCTTCGATATATTCACTGGTTGTTGGAAATAGCGGAATATCAGTACCGGCAACTAGGGCATTGTTGCTACCTGGGCCAAATATCTTTAAAGGAATACTACGAGGAGCAACGCCCGGATTAACGCCCGGCGAGTGTTCAAAATAGATGGTTCTAATCATGGCTGCAAGATTAGCCGTATGATCGATATGCAAATGACTTAATAGCACAATATCCAAGTCACGAATATCGACGCCACTCTCAGCTAATCGCTGATAGCTACCGCCACCGGCGTCCAACATTATTTTAGGCTTACCGTCAATAAACACTAAAATACTTGCTTGAGCACGCCCGCCCGACGTTGCTCTTGCGACGCCGCCACCAGAACCCAACACCATTATCGAAAATTCACCTTCAACCTTGTCAACGGCGAGCTTTCCTTTTGCAGAACTTACTACTGAAAACGCCGAAAAAACCGTAAACGCAATTATCACTATAAAATTATTTTTCATTTTATGTAACATAATGTCTCTCCCTTAAAGCCCCGAATTATTAGGCTTAGAAAGCGCTTGTAAGTTAACGAGTAGTAAATCTCTCGCAATACGAATTGGTCCAACATAACCCGCGTCTCTGATCAGCCGCTTCATCTGTGTTTGCTGCTGTACGCCTTCAGAGCCAATGGTGAAATGGGTTAGCAATAAATTGTTAGCGTTTGCCATTGCTGAAATCTCACCAATTCGACCGGGTGTGGTATGAAAAGGATTGGCTTGATTATTAGGAACAGAGGCGTCGTAAATTAATAAATCGGAATCTTGGGCAAGAGTAGCTAAGTTGTTGGTAATACTCTGTAAATCACCGCTGTAGGTGAGTTTTTTGCCGTTATATTCCACACTGTAAGCCAATGACGGCGCAGAAGTATGAATAACACCAATTGCAGAGATTTTTAATCCGTCTTGATCGTAGATAACACGCTCTGGCAGGGAAATATCTGCATCGACTTCAACTGCGTTATAAGAAAAATCTCCGGAATTTAGCACGGCATTAATTTCATGCACATGTCTATCTAAACCCGTTTCACGATCCCATTGCGAATCTAGGTATTCACCAATAGTTGGAAATAAAGGTACATTCGTATCACCAACTACTTCGTCATTACTTGAAGGCCCATAAACGGTTATAGGAATTTCACGCGGAATTCCCGGTGTCACCGGTTCCGAATTTTCAAAATACAAACTCTGTACGATCGGCGTTAAATCACCAGTATGGTCAGCGTGTAAATGCGTCAACAATACCAGTTCCAAATCTTTTAAATTAATTCCAGCTTCAGCAATTCTTTGATACGAACCAGCACCAGCATCCATAAGAATTTTGGGTTCACCATCTATAAAAATAATATATGAAGCCTGCGCTCTTCCGCTTGCATCAGGTCTGGCCACAGCTGCACCAGAGCCCAATACCAAAACAGAAAAGTCCCCATAATTATTTCTATTGTTAGAAAAGTCGTTTACTTGAGCATTAACAATAGAACTCAGAAACGCGGCAGTGACGCCTAGGACTAACTTTGGCATTTTCATAAATCGTGCTCCTAATTAGTTGGTTTTTGATTTGGTGATAAAATTAGGGGCAAAATCAAATGTGCCATCAGATAGAGTATTAAATAAAACGTGAATATCTACACCCGGTCCGAATCGAGTAAAACACGCACCCCAGTTTTGTAAATCTGAGTGATAAACAACCGACAAGCCGACGATTCGTTTGCCAAATACATCGGTAGCAGGATCTGGAAATGGGTTTTCGACTTTAAAAGTGACGTCAGCATTACCACGCGAATCGGCCATAATAACGTTAGGCGTTGCAACCGGGTCGATTGGACGACGAGTCTCGGCTAACAAGCGAGGACGAACTGCCCAGGTTGTGTAAATGCTATTTGGAAGAAGGTTGCGTAATTTATAATTAAAATTTGCCGCGGTATAAGCGCCCTGCTCTTTATCCCAGTCGGTAAGAGAAACGGTTAAACGGCCACGCGCTTTAATCCATTCACCCAATGTAATTGGCGTTGATCGACGATCACTATCGAGTGCATCTTCGCCGGGGCAAGCAACGCTAATATCGTCGCTACAGCCAGTTGCCGTTTGCGGATCTTCCGGCGCCCAAGTGTCGGCGTTATAACGGACGTTATCACCTTGAAAACCGTGTACCGGAGTTTCATGCAAAGGGTATTGAGGACGATAAAAATTACTAGCAAGTTGTGATAGTGTCGGAGCAATTTCTGGACAGACAACACCATCGGTATTTAAGTTATGAGCGCTATCGCCTAAACCGGGAATTCTCGGCGCGCCAGATGGCGTGTCCCAGGGCCCAAAAGATTGCGTGAATAACACCATATCTAAATCACTGCTGCCTTCCGATAAATCCAACTCTCTTACAACGGTATATTCTGCGCTGAAAGGATCATTAAGAACCAACACGCCATTTTCGTCTTGTGGTGGAATACTGTTTTTAGAAATTAGTTGATTTTGGCTCGGGATTACTTCAACCACACCTTCTGCATTTTTTCTAAGTGATTGACCTAGCAAAATAAAATCACCATTTTCATCGGCAACTTCTGCCGGTGGCCATATGGCGCCTTGGGTTGATAATGGTAAATCGATGCTGATGGTATTTCC
This sequence comes from uncultured Alteromonadales bacterium, assembly GCA_937864365.1. Lineage (GTDB taxonomy): Bacteria > Pseudomonadota > Gammaproteobacteria > Pseudomonadales > Cellvibrionaceae > Sessilibacter. The sequence continues at coordinate 20,969 of CALMJT010000229.1, forward strand.
GTTATTTGGTCTGTTTAAATCCACACTCTCTTGAGCCAATACTACAGTGCTTAAGGCCAATGACAATAATGAAACTTTAAACGCAGCAAGTCGAACTGTGTTCATTTTCTTCTCCTTTATTTATTTTTCAGCAAGAAAAAATCAGAATATTTCCTAAACGCAAACAATCCATTTACGACATCGGAACTAAGAAATTAATTTAATGGGCAACCTAAAAAATATCGCAAAGATTTTTAAGGCAAAAAAATCCTACTACGCTAGACCATCAAAATATTCACCAAATTAAACGAATTAATTTTCCGACACTGAAAAACGCAAGAATAAATGAGAAAAGAAAAAACCAACTCCAATCGAATTAGCTTTAATTAAAGACAGTCATAGAATAATTTAAAAAAACGCAGACATTTGAAGAAGTTTTTATAAATCAACTGTCATGATGCCCAACTCCAGTGATAAAAGTCACAAAAACAGTTCTTAAATATACAAATCACATGGACATATCGATACTTTTGAATAATCACGTTAAATAAGGTGACTAATTTTGAGCAAAAACAGTCAAAAAAATCAGTGATCGTTAATTAAAATTATCAGCGCGATTTAAAAACAAAAAATACGGTTTGATTTAAAGCATCAATTCAATTCCAAAAATATTGGCAAACCCAAAAGAATCAAACTTGCGGAAATAACTCCCCACAATTATAATTGCGCTCAAGATCACAAAAGATATAAACCACCTAAAAAAATTAATCTTCGTCATAAAAAGTGGAATTTTTCTTTGGGCCATTTTCACAAACACCCTGTTATTAAATTTATAACACCACTATAAAAAACAAAAAAATTTATAAATAACTTTAAAAAAATAAAAATCTATTTTTCAAAAATAATTCCAACAACAACACAGCAAACAGTTACAAACCTAGCACCAGCATTATTGAAATAAAAAAAATTCCACTTAGAACTTTAAATCCTCACTTTAAAATACTGCTTTATTTTTTAAATAAACCATTCAAGTAAATTCAATATTGCAAAAACACAAATAAACTTGCTCAGCAAGAGAAATCATTCAACAAAACCGCCTGCGAAAAACCTTCAAAAAAATTCGAAGAATAGTTCCCACGATATAGAAGCGAAAATTAATGCTTTTATTTTGTAAAAATCAAAACAAAAGAAATTAGAAATTCTGGTTAGATCAAAGTCGTTTACAACACCAAAATGTATCGCCAACGAGAAAGATTGAGAGCAATCAAAATGAGAAAGTAATTAGAAGTCGCACTTATCGGTTTCTGCCCTTTGATTAAATCACAGAAGAATCAATCACAGGTTACGGCTATACAGATTCAAAAAATCCGTAGCATCAAATATTTTTTTGTTTAATGTTGATGAATCATGAATAGGAATCTCCAATTAACCTAGAGCTTCCAGTGGCACAAGGACCTACTGCTAAATTCAAGAGCGGTAAAAGATTGAAATTGCGAAAAATTGGAAATTGCCCTGTTAACTTCTTTCCTCTGATTAAATCAGCAATGAGTTAATCAGAGGTTCCCATAGAATGACGCAATTTACCTATTTAATCGTTTAGAAAGGTTGCGGTTAAACGTGCAACCATATTGGGTTTTTCGGCGTGCAACCAATGCCCAGTTCCTGTAACAACTTTTAAATCTGCATTAGGGAATCGTTTTGCTACTTCAGATCGATGCTCGGGCAGCAAATAATCTGAGTGCTCACCTTTTAAAAATAAAATGGGATTTAGATATTGCATGTCCGAGCGATTTGCACCAATGATGTGTGAATAATTAACTTGTAATGCTTTAACATTTGCTCGCCAAGCAAAATGGCCCGATTCTGTTTTGTATAAATTCTTTAATATAAAACTGCGTACCGGTGGCTCTTTAATAAAGTTAGCGAGTACATCGTCAACATCCTTTCGAGCAATCACAGAATCTATATCGACAGCATTTAAGCCGGCAAAAATGTGTTCATGGCGCGGCACTACGTAATCTACTGGCGCAATATCACCAACAACCACTTTTTTGGCTCGCTCCGGTGCGCTAAGCGCTAACTCCATCATGGCTTTACCACCAAGTGAGTGCCCAAACAAATAAGCGCTGTCTATATTCTGGCTATCAAGAAATTCAACAATATCACCGGCCATATCGGCAAGTGTCATTTGGTCACTGTGTGGTGAGCGACCATGGTTGCGCAAATCGATGCTGTAAACGCTAAAAGAGTCGCTCAGTAACTTAGCAATGCCCGCAAGGTTTTCCAACGAACCAAACAAACCATGAACCATCACAAGTGGTTCGCCAACATCACTAAACTGTTTAAAATTTAATTCCATGATTATTTTCGATTCTGTGCCGATGAGTGTACAAACAATGGATTGAGACTAACCATTGTTGTTGATGTTAATCGCTGAGATAACGATAGACATTAACCGTTTGGGCGAATGATACCAAACAGATGTTGCCTTGTGGTTTTAGATGTTCACAAGGCAGTACGGCAAAGGTAAGAAAGGAGCTTAGGGTGACTAGAGGTCGGTTTTAGGATTTTGATTAGGGAACTGCAAAGTAGCGATTTTATCGTTGGATTTAACTTCGCTGATTTTACTGGTACCGGTCTTTTCAACTTCATCAATGCGAATAATCGCCTGCATAGGAATGTATGAGCGTTTTACGTCATTGAATTCTGACTTTAGCTTCTCTTCCGATGGATCTACAACCAATTGCGAGCGTTCGCCAAAAACGAACTCTTCGACTTCGATAAACCCGTACATTTCACTTTGGTAGATAGCTTTAGCAAAAATCTCATAAACCTGAGAGCGGTTGTAAAATATAACTTTGTAAACAGGTGTATTACTCATTGATCAATCCGAAAAAGTACATGCCAAGACTGCGGCGGACGAGAATAGCACATATGGGTTGGGATTCGCTCAAAATCAAGGCACCAGCCTTAAAATCTCTAAAGAAGGTCATCTTAGGTCTCATTCGATACCCACTCCCAAAGAAAAGCTTACCTGCACTGGTGGATGAATGGCGGTACGTTTATAATCCCGCCTCTTTTGTCACATGGTCACAAATTAACCGGAATTAATCATGTCTGAGCAGGAAACTTCATCAACCACGGCAACCGCTGTCGTTATCGAACCCAGCGCAACACCAGCGGCCAAAAAGCTGTTTATTCAAACTCATGGCTGCCAGATGAATGAGTACGACTCAAACCGTATTCGAGACCTGCTTGGCGAGTCTCACCAGTTAATTGCCACTGACAACCCCGAAGATGCCGATGTTTTGCTGGTCAACACCTGCTCGATTCGTGAAAAGGCACAAGAAAAGCTGTTTCACCAACTTGGCCGTTGGAAACACCTCAAAGCCAACAAGCCGGATTTGGTGATTGGCGTTGGTGGTTGCGTTGCCAGCCAAGAAGGTGAAGCCATCGCCCAGCGCGCACCGTTTGTTGACCTTATTTTTGGTCCACAAACCTTACATCGCTTGCCAGAAATGCTTGAAACTCCGCGCGATAACGGCGCTGTGGTTGTGGATATTAGCTTTCCCGAGATTGAAAAATTCGATCGTCTGCCGCAACCAGAAGCCGATGGCGTTTCTGCGTTTGTATCTATCATGGAAGGCTGTTCAAAATACTGTACGTTCTGCGTAGTGCCTTACACCCGTGGTGAAGAAGTCAGTCGCCCGGCAGCGGATGTTATGAAAGAGGTGGAACATTTGGCAAACCAAGGTGTTCGCGAAGTGAATCTACTTGGCCAAAACGTTAACGCCTACCGAGGCGCCGATATCGACGGTGATGTCGTTGATTTAGCAGAACTTATCCACAGAGTTGCCGCTGTGCCCGGTATCGATCGCATTCGCTACACCACATCGCACCCGGTTGAGTTTTCTGAAGCGCTAATCGACGCTTACAACACGGTTCCAGAATTGGTCAGCCATATTCACTTGCCGGTTCAAAGTGGTTCAGACCGTATTCTTATGGCTATGAAACGCGGCCATACCTGTTTGGAGTACAAATCCAAGCTGCGCAAGCTCAAGAAAATTCGCCCAGAAATCAGCTTTTCGTCGGACTTTATCGTTGGCTTCCCCGGTGAAACCGAAGACGATTTTGAGCAAACCATGAAGCTGATCAAAGACATGCATTTTGATACGTCTTTTAGCTTTATCTACAGCCAGCGTCCGGGAACACCCGCCGCCGATCTCGCTGATGACACCCCAGAAGAAATCAAAAAAGCACGTTTACAACGCTTACAGCAGCAGTTGCTTAGCCAAGCGCAAATTATCAGCCGTCAAATGGTTGGTAACACCGAGCGCGTATTGGTAACCGGATATAGTAAGAAAGATCCAGGTCAGCTATCCGGTCGTACCGAAAACAACCGAGTTGTAAACTTCCGCTGCGATAATCCTGCGCTAATCGGCAAATTTGCAGACATATTAATAGAAGAAGCACTGCCGAACTCATTACGTGGCACACTGCTAACCAGCGAATTAGAAGACGACTTCTAGAGTTAAACCGCTCAGTGACTGATTTTTTTTCTCGGTCATTTAGGCTTGCCAGATGATAAAAGACTATCTAAAGCTCTGATTAACCCATTGTTGGTTTAACCAGAGGACCGAAATCGAAAATGCGATTTTGCTATCAAAAAGACCGGAGTGATTAACAGGCTTCTCTCCTCAGTCTTTTTGGTTTAGTCTTTGCCAAGATTTTTCAACCGTAAAGGACGGTTTCAAGAAACATTGAATAACAATACAACAACTACAGAAAGCGCTAACGACAAGACTCCAAATGAAGCAACCGCACCCGAGGTGCAATCTCATTCGGAACCTGTTCAAACTCTACAATTGGTTTTAGAGCCTGCCGACGCGAAACGCTTGGCAAGTCTTTGCGGTCAGCTCAACCAGCACATTCAACAAATCGAGCAACGTCTCGACGTCAGCATTAACAATCGCGGCAACGAGTTTTCAATTACCGGCACGTCCGTTATGGCCGAGAGCGCTTGCGCTTTGATTGCCTCTTTGTACGAAAGCACCGCCGACACTGGCGAACTGACCCCTGAAGAAGTGCACCTAGCGCTTCAACAGTCGAGCATAGAAGCCCTTGCCAGAAAGGCAGATCCGCAAACCGAAGGCGCCGCCGACGGTCAGGTGATTATCAAAACCAAAAAAGGTACGGTAAAACCGCGCGGAAAAAACCAACAACGCTATGTTCGCTCGGTACAAACCAACGACATCAATTTTGGTATTGGCCCTGCCGGTACGGGTAAAACCTATTTGGCCGTCGCCTGCGCCGTTGAAGCACTGTTGCAAGACTCCATTGAACGCATTTTACTGGTGCGCCCTGCTGTAGAAGCGGGCGAAAAATTGGGCTTTTTGCCCGGTGACCTGTCGCAAAAAGTCGATCCGTACTTACGTCCTTTGTACGACGCTCTCTACGAAATGCTGGGTTTTGAAACCGTTGGCAAACTCATTGAGCGCAATGTTATTGAGGTTGCACCACTGGCTTACATGCGCGGCAGAACACTGAACAGTGCCTTCGTAATTTTGGACGAAAGCCAAAACACCACGCGCGAACAAATGAAAATGTTCCTAACGCGCATTGGTTTTGGCACTACCGCGGTCATCAACGGCGACCCCAGTCAAATCGACTTACCACGCGGCCAAGCGTCTGGCTTAAAGCACGCCATCGAAGTACTCGACGGTGTTGACGGTATAAGTTTTACCTATTTTGGTTCCAAAGACGTGGTTCGCCATCCGTTGGTACAGCGCATTGTCGAAGCCTACGACAAAGCCGAGCAGAAAAAAGCCGAGCCGAACAACGAGTCAGAATGAGCATCCTCTTAGACTTACAAAATGCCAGTACATCGAATCAGCTTCCCAGCGAAGCTGATTTTGTTTTATGGTCTGAAAAAGCCCTACAACACGCCGATGCAGAATGGGAAGTTACCATTCGTCTGGTTGATGAAGACGAAAGCCAAACCTTAAACCGCGATTACCGTGGCAAAGACAAACCAACAAACGTCTTGTCGTTCCCTGCCGATATCCCTGAAGAATTGGGCTTAAATTTGCTGGGGGACTTGGTGATCTGCGTTCCTGTTGTCATCCAAGAAGCACAAGAACAAGATAAGCTTGTGACCGCACATTGGGCGCACATGGTTATCCACGGCATCTTGCATTTACAAGGTTTCGATCATATAGAGCTTGATGAGGCCGACGCGATGGAAGCCTTGGAAATTAAAATACTAGCGGATTTGGGTTATCCAGATCCTTATGTTGAAAGTGAGTAACCACAAACCATGCAGCTTATGCTGAATGCGAAAAGATTCTTAAACAGGAGAGTTTATCCCCCATGAGCGAAGACTCATCGAGTAGTCGACCGTCCTCACGAGTCCAAGAAAAGTCTTGGTTGGACAAGCTGATTTCTGGCTTTTCAGCTGAACCCAAATCCCGTGAGGACCTACTCAACATCATAAAAGATGCCGCTGCCAACCAATTGTTGGACGATCAAGCCGTAAGCATGATCGAAGGAGCCATCGAGGTTCAAGAACGCCAAGTTCGTGAAGTCATGATTCCAAGATCACAAATGGTTGTTATTAAAGTAGGCGATTCTTTACAGCAATTCTTACCGGTCATTATTGAATCTGCACATTCACGATTCCCCGTAGTTGGCGATTCTATTGATGATGTAAAAGGTATTTTGCTAGCCAAAGATTTGTTGCCTTCGTTACTAAACGGCATCGAGAGTTTTTCTCTTGAAAGCATCATTCGCCCGGCGAGCATCATTCCAGAAAGCAAACGCTTAAACGTGTTACTGCGCGAATTTCGTGAAAATCGCTACCATATGGCGCTTGTGATCGATGAATACGGCGCAATCGCGGGTTTGGTGACCATAGAAGATGTACTTGAAAAAATTGTCGGTGAAATTGAAGACGAAACCGATGAAGACGAAGATGGCTTTGTACGCAAGGTGTCTGACTCGGAGTACGTCATCAAAGCGCTTATGCCAGTCGAAGACTTTAACGAAGAATTTGATGCCGGTTTTGATGAGCACGAATTCGACACCATCGGCGGCATATTGGTTCGTACCTTTGGCCACCTACCTCAGCGCAATGAAGCGACCGAAATCGACGGCTACAAATTCCGCGTTCTCCACGCAGACAGTCGTCAAATTCACTTGATACGCGTAACCCTGCCCGAAAACTGAAAGCAACTTTCTCGGTCTCACTAGAGATCGAGAGCCATCTTGGTGAACCCCAGTGCTAGAACCAACCGCAAGCGGCCAAACGTTCGTTGACTCAAACTCCGCAACTACCGTGAATACAAATAATCTCAACATTAAGGCCGCTTTAGCATGGTTGTGCCTTTCGGGCTTGTCTGGGGCATCAATGACGCTCGGGCTGGCACCTTGGGATTATTGGCTAGTACCTATCGCCGGCTTTGCGATATTTGCGTGGATTCTCACCCTTAGACTCTCGCCCTTTTTAACGGCGTTTTTCTTTGGCAGCGGCTTCTTTGCGACCGGCGCATCTTGGGTTTATGTCAGTATTCATCAATACGGCGGCACATCAGCACCTTTAGCGGTAGTGTTCACATCGCTGTTCGTGCTTATGCTGGGGTTTGTTTTTGCACTGCCATTTTTCGTGTTCAGAAAAATAGTCGGCTATAACCGCAGTGCTATTTTGCTGTTTGCGGCGCCTGCGTTTTGGATTTTTTCCGAATGGTTGCGCGGCTGGCTTTTAACCGGTTTTCCTTGGCTGTACTTGGGCTACGGGCATATCCACAGCCCGCTGGCTGGTTGGGCACCTATCGGTGGCGTACTTCTGCTTTCGCTCATTGCCGTCTGTACAGGAAGTTGGTTGCTCGAAGCAGCCCGACAGCTGTATCGGAATCAAGAACGTCTCAAACCTATCTTGATCTCGATAAAAGTAGCCAGCTGGTGGGTGATCGGTTTATGGCTGTCATCTATCCAATGGGTACAGCCAACCGGTGACGATATTAAGGTTGGTCTAGTGCAGCCGAATATTCCCCAAGAATTAAAATGGGTGCCCGAGTTTCGCAAACCTACGCTTGATCGCCTAACGTTTATGACCGAGCAACTCGCAGACAACGACTGGGTGATTTGGCCAGAAGCCGCCATACCAACCTTGTACCGTGGTGCAAAACCCTTCCTCGATAAGATGGCACTCAAGGCCGATCAAGAAAACACGGTCATCATCACCGGTGTACTCTATCAAAATCCGGATAACGGTCGCGTACATAACAGCATTGTGGCTTTGGGCGAGCACGGCGAAGGGTTTTATCATAAAACACGTTTAGTGCCTTTTGGCGAATATGTGCCCTTGGAAGACTGGATTCGCGGCCTCATCGAGCTGTTCGATTTACCCCAGTCGATCATCATTCCTGGGCCTAGCGGCCAATCGGGCTTAGTTGCCAATGGCCATAAAATTGCCCCCTCGGTGTGTTACGAAGTGGTCTACCCAACATTGGTTGCTCATTACGCGAAAGACAGCGAAGTATTATTAACCATATCTAACGACGCTTGGTTTGGTGACTCAATCGGCCCGTTGCAGCACATGGAAATGGCTCAAATGCGAGCCTTAGAAAATCAACGCTTTATGATACGCGCCACGAACAACGGCGTTAGCGCTCTGGTTAATGCTAAAGGTGAAATCACCAAAAGCACCGCCCAATTCACCCAAGAAGTACTCTCAGGCACCATTACCCCGCTGCAAGGTTCAACACCGTTTATGCTACTGGGCCACTATCCCATTTTAATTCTCTGCGCGTTATTGCTAGCAGCGAGCCTGTTTGTGAAACGAAAAGAAGATAGCGTTAACTAAAGCATTAAGCACAAAACCATAAATCATGAAGAAACAAAAACAACGTTAAAAATTTATTAAATTAACACACTATAATTCAGAAACCACTGAGACAACGTTAAAAAGCTGACACTACTTTATCAAAGTAATACCTAGTCTTTACAAAGTTAACAATCAGTCACAAAGACCGAGTAGAAATTAGACTCAAGGAACCTCTGATTAGACGTAATCGGCGGACATATCCTTGTGTCACTGGAAACTTTAGGTTAATCAGAGTTTCCTATATTTTCAGTTAATAGTTAAAAAAAGACGCCACACTAATTCGCAATGTCATCTTTTTTGCAGTAATTACTTAAAACCAAGTAAGAATATCGCTCTCTTAAATCCAAGTTTGCAACGTTTCAAACACTAAACGTATCAAACACTAAAAGAGTAGCGCATAACCTTCAACCACGTCGGTATAGCTCAGAGTTATTGGAATAATGATTTTTAACAATCTAATAAAAAAACTAACCTCATTAACAAAAGCCTGTTTGATTATTGGCTGTTTGCTTATGCTTACCAGCTGCTCGCAAACCAAACTGGCGTATGGTTTTTTAGATAATTGGATTCGTTGGCAAGTAAATGATTACGTCGATTTAAACTCACAGCAAAGCAAAATACTCAAATCAGAAAGTAAAAAATTTCATCAATGGCATCGTAACAACGAACTGGTGCGTTACTCGTTATTTTTAAATGAAACCATCGCCAATTTAGAAAGCCCGCAACTAAAAAAAGAAACCGTTTCGGAAACCTTTACCCGCCTCAATCAATTTATTAAATCCAGCACTCAACAACTGCACGAACCGACTATCGCAATTGTTGCCAGCTTGAGTGACGAACAAGTTGAAGAAATTTTAAAGAACATAAAAAAAGAAGATGAAAAACTTAAAAAAAGCCTTAGTGAAGAAACACTTGAAGAGCGTACAGCTGATCAATTTAAACAAACACGCAAAACCTTTAAAAGCTACCTTGGTTCGCTAACCGAAGAGCAAGATCAATTACTGGAAAACTTCTTTAAAGAAGGCCAAAGCGGCCTGCAATACAACGTAGAACGCAACGAAAACTGGCTTAATGACTTTACTGAATTAATGAAAAAAGACCTATCGCAAACCGAAAACCAACAGCAAATTATCCACCTTTTCTTCAACTACCCAGAATACCTTAACGAAGAGCACAGACTTGTGACGGAACACAATACACAGCTTTTTCATAATCTTATCGTGGACCTACACGCAACCTTATCAAAAGAGCAAAAAGATAAGCTCATCAAAAAAATGGCTAACTATCGCGATGATTTTTTAGAGTTGGCAGGAGTAAGTTCTGACATACTAGTTTTAAAAGCCGAGCTTTAATCAACACGGCAATACCGATGTGACCGATCCAAGCAAGCTGCCAATGGCGTTAATAATCAGTGACGAAACTCGTGCTTTTAAAATATCAACAATGTGCTGAAGAAACCTTTAGGAACCTCTGATTAACTCACCTATGATTTAATCAGAGGTTCCTTTAGTTAACACGCAAAACATAATAGGTCTTAGGTTCACCATCTATTGGTACCCATCTCTCAAAGGTACCTTTTAGGGTAATAATTGTTTTAGCACTTCTCAATAGCTCTCTTATTTCGGCTTGTTCATCCTCAAAAGGTATCAAGTCACAATAAAAGGCGCGATCCTCTAAGGGCGCTTCTTCAAAGACTAGGTTTTGTTTCGGTAAATTAGGCTCTGCTATAGTGGTTTGAATATTAAGGTTGGATACGATCATATCGAACGAATCCAAAGGAATATTCACAGGTAGCAAATCGGCATTAGCAGAATTTAGAGTTTGCGGAGTCTGGGTTGCACAACCTGAAAACAAACCGATAACACACACTAAAAACCAAAGCCTTAACATAAGTATTTATCCAATCTTAAAAATCTATAAATAACTTTTAGCAACCTCTGATTAACTCATCCATGATTTAATCAGAGCACAGAAATTGAAAATGCGATTTCCAATTTCTTCACAATTTCAATCACTTACGGTTCTTGAAATTGGCGACACATCCTTGTATCGCTGGAAACTCTAGGTTAATCAGAGTTTCCTTTAATTTATCACGATAAAGTCGAAGTAAAGAGAACAATCTACATTATCTAGGCGGGAACTCACTAAACTGTGGCAAATCGTCTAAGATTTGATACCAATCGGCTTTAGAGGCAACATGCATGTGTGCTTGCGGCAATAATGTTGGGCACGAATTTAAAGCGCCGTATCGAATATGAATTAGCCCAACATTGGGTTTTTCACCGTAAAGCGTAGACCCACAATGGCTGCAAAAGCAGGTAACCGTTTCTGCACTGCGGCTAAACTGTTGCAGATAGTTATCGCCTTTTAAAATCGTAAATTTTTGTTTCGCAATGCCGCCAATAGCAACACCAGAGGCACCAGAAGATTTTCTGCATAACGAGCAATGACAATAACCCGCATACAGAAATTCATCCAAAACCTCAAACTCAACCTTTGCGCAGGTACAATTACCGTTGATAACACCCATAATAAAACCATTAAATTTTTTCTAACAACATCAACAGCGTATCTGCGTTATCAGAATCGATATTTTTCAGTATCGATTCCGACTTACTGTTTAAAGTCGCAGAGGCATTTTTAAAAAGCTCCTCACCTGCGGGTGTAATTTTTACCAAACTAACGCGCGCATCTCTGCCACTGGTATCTTTCTTTACCAAACCGATTTTCTCCATAGGCATAAGCATTCTAGTCACACCCGACGCCGTTCTCGCCAATGCATCGGCAATATCAATACGACGCAACGCCTGATTAGGCGCCTGCATCAAATTCAACAACACCATGTATTCCGTTAAACCAATGCCATGAATAGCACCCAAACTGTTGTCTAAATGCCTAGAAATAACCGCCGTGTTTAACCAAAGGCTCTTGGTAATTGCCCCATACTTAGAATCTGATTTCATATTATTCACACTTAACATATACTTGATTAGTCAAGTATATGTTAACAAAACCAATTGTCAACGATCTTGTTATTGAGCGATATACATCAAAGATGGGATTTGAATTTCAAGACAGTAATGGCAATATGAAAAGAAGCGATAAAACCCAAAAGACAAATACCTAACCAAGTACTCGTATCATCCCGAATAATTACCTTAGGAATTTAAGGCATAAAAAACATGAACATTAAACTGCTATTTCTAGTTATCTTCTGCCTATTTATACAAGCGTGCTCTTCCGTTCCTATTGCCAAAAAACTCACCTATGAACAACAAAATGCAATAAGTACACAAGAAAATGTTACGGCTTCGCTCGTATGCAACCAACCAGAAGATTACTATGATAAAGATGCTTGCGAATATGCTTCTATGGAAATGGAAGAGCTTCTCCGTAAAACCGGTTGGTTTTCAAGTTTACATTCTTCGCCCAAAGACGCCGACATAATAATTTCATTCGAACCACCCTATCGAAAACCCTACTACACCACTCCGGGACACAATCCAGCCGTTGCACTGCTCTCGATAGCAATACCATTTTGGTGGTCAGAAAACTTTGGTTATAAACTTGAGGTAAGTTGTAAACACTGCCCCGCAGATACCGCGATAAATACAGAACGCACAGGCACAGTTATAATGTGGGGATTTTCGCCCCTCATTAACATCAGCCCAAACCGAGCATTATTTGACGATGGAAATAGAGAGTTACAACACTTAAAATTGCAACTGCTTCCGGTTGTTCAAATGATAAAAGAAAGAAAATAGGAATATTGAAAAAATTTCACAAAGAAATAAAACTTATATCAAGATCTCTCTAACCTATAGATTACTGTTAGATCTTCTGCAGAAGACCATAAATTTTTTCTGCAATTTCTTTCGCATTATCTTCCCACCCCAAGTAAAGCTTATCTTCTAGCAAACTCAAAGAGGATAAGTCTGGGTCTCCTACAAGCAGCGGTAAAATCTTTTGTTTTCCTGCTAATTCTCTAGCTAAAGCTGCGTTGATTTCTTTAGCTGGCCATTTCTTATCGACAGAATTTTGGGATAACACCGCGAGGACATACTTCGATTGTCCAAGTGCGTGATTAATTTTTTCTGTTAATGAATCACCCCATTCAAGATTAACTTCATCGAGGAATGCTGAAACGCCAAGATTGGCTAATTCATCGTATATTGGCCTCACAATGCTGGCTTTATCTTCACTAGCGTGAGATAAAAAAACATCAAATTTTTCATGCATAACTTTTATTTTCTGTATAAATTTAGGTGGTGCCGTATCTAAAGCGGACGCTTTTAAGCATAACTTCATATATATGTCATCATCCTCACCTCTGACCATTTTTACAAATGCTAATTTTCCATAGAGCACATTCTTAAAATATGTTCCATCTCTATTTTTTTCTGGAATTGCAGGAGGATTTTTGGCATATTTTGATATCAATTTATCTTCAGCAAGTAGAAGTCCATATTTTTTCCATGAGTTTAACATCGCGCGTAAATTACGAACATATTCTCTTTTTACATTCGGAAATTCGTTAATAGTTAACCCGGTTACTTCCTGTCGAACAGATTTAATTTGAAGCCTGACTTTATCGTAATTAATTTCAAAGCCTGATGACGATATCGTTTCAATCAAAAGCTCGCCCAAGATTATGCCATTCGTTATAGGGTTACTGCCTTCGTAATATGCAATAGATCGAGGGAAACTGTTTTGACTAGTTGAAAAAGTAATATCATCAGCATATCGTGTATATGTTAATTTGTATCTCTTCGCCAAAACGGTCAATTTTTTATCTAGATCAGAGGCTATAAAGTTAGAAAGTATTGGGGAAACCGGAGAACCTTGAGGAAGCTTTTTTTCATGAGTACAAATTTGCGCCATTACCGATGCTGCATGCTCCCCCATATGAAAAGGATAAGACATAAATAAGCCTCGAATCCTTCCGAAATGAATAGTCGAAAAAAAATCCTTCAAATCAATATTTAGTATAAATTTCTTTTTTCGGTGAGCTGCCGCATTAGAAACGATCGACCAATTAGATACAAAACCATGAACACATGCTTTTCTTCGATACAATCGACACAAAATAGGTTTAATTTTTTCTTGTAATATCTTAGTGCTGCCCTTTGGAGCGTGTATTGATCTTGTTCCCTTAGTTTTCTTTGGGATTGAAAAAGATTCGTATTTATATCGGTCTTCTTGTTGATAGAGGATGTATAATAACTGACCTAATGGGACTTCTAAAAACTCAGCCACATCATTTGCTGACTGGAGAGTCGAAACTAATTGAACACAGTAATCCAAATCTTTTTCTAATTTTGGCTTAAGCGTGCCCACAGAAACCTTCCTCTCTCGTACATTACGCGAATAACTAATTGACGTAAAACCTAACATCCACTTAATACAGGTAACGCATTGTGAGGAACCTTGTGTTTTTCTGCCGCAGTATCAACAGCAAATATAGAAAGAGGAAGGCTTACCTAATAATTATCCTTACGCATCGACACAAGTCAACTGTTAGAGTAATGGAATATGAAAAAATCTCCCATAAACGTTATTTGAAAGCTTTGACAACTCGTCAAATGTACTCAGTTGAGAATTAGAAATTAAATTAATAATTTGGCGCAATTTTCATTTTCCAGATATAACTTCATAAATAAATATAGAAGCAGTAGAAAATGAATTTAGATTAAATAAATTTCTATTGACCAGAAATCAGACACCAACTTACTTCTAATCGAAAAATCTATGGGTTGGCATAACCAGCATAGTATATTACCAATTAGATATAAGCACGGCATTTTTGAATCTTCTTATTCGCACAACACATAAAAATTACCAGAATAAAAACTACGCTTAATTCAAAAATGCGTTAAACAGGAGAAGGCAGGCATACCTAAACAGTCAGTAGAAAATAATAAAAAGTGACGAAAATAAAAATTTAATTATTTTATTTATAGAGACCTCTATCAATCTACAATATTTACTCAACACAATCACAAGAGTGCAGCAGTAGGTCATGAATAAAATTAATAACCTTTTTTGAAAGGATGTGCCTTTTGATTTAACGGGTTAAACCTTTAAAAGCACACCTTAATCAGAAAAACTGTTTGGCTTAGGTGATCTTGAGTTTAATCAGAGTCTTTTTAATATTGTTATTCTTTAAATAATGAATAATCACTCAATAATTTTGGTAAAAAATACCGTCAATATATAAGTGATTATTAACTGGTTTTTGTTGCCAAAGCTGCGGTTTGCTTTGCAGCACTCGCAGGTTTAATAATTAAACCAATACCAATTAAAAACAACATACACGCCAGTGCTTGGGCAATAGTTAGTTTCTCGCCGTACATGAAATACCCTGAGATTAGTGCGAAGATTGGCACCAATAAAGTTAGCGGCGCGGTTGTACTTAATGGATAACGAATTAATAAACGGTTCCAAACCCAATAGCCAAATAGTGTGGTTGGATACGCCTGAAAAATAACGGCGATGCTTGTATTTAAATCCCAAACACTAATGGCTTCAGAGAGAATATTTGGGCCGTAAATACTCACGGCGAAAGCAACCAGCGGTATTGGCGCAAAGAGCATGCCCCAAACATTAAACGCAAAAGCCTGCGTGGTACCAGAGGCTTTAACAATCATACCCATCACTGTCCAGCAAATTGCGGCAATCATAATAAGCATTAAACCGAGCAACGTAATATTGCCATTGGTTGCTGACACCATCACCAACAGTGCCACAAGTGCTGTTAAGGCTCCTAGGATTTTTCGGTGTGATATCAGTTCTTTATGAATAAACACTCCCACAACCATGCCGATCAAGGCATTTGAAGAAAGCAGCACAGACGACATTCCAGATGAAAGGCCCGCAGTAATCGACCAAGATGCCATTCCCCAAATACCAACACCAAATACCAAGCCGTAAGCCAATAGATAACGCCAAGCTACGTTTGGTCTTTTAATAAAGAATATGGCGGGTAGAACGGCCAAGGTAAACCGAGCGGCGGTCATTAGTAATGGATGCACATCGGTAATGCCCAGCTTAATCATGGAGAAATTAAATCCCCAAATGGCCATCACCAATACTGCTAGGAAAAAATCATTTCGTATCATAACTGTTACCCTTTTAGTTTTAAAATCAATATAAATCGGGTACAGTTTTAGGTACAGATACAATATTCAATAAAAAAACCAGTACAGTTATCGCTGATGAATAAATACAAAATATTGGCCGATCAATTTAAGCGCGAAATTGAAACCGGCAAGCTCAATGAAGGCAGTCGAATGCCGTCACTGAGACAAGTTTCTAGACAACAAGATGTGAGCATGTCAACCGCGGTTAGCTGTTATCAAGAGCTTGAGTCTCAAGGCTGGATCTATGCTCGCCCCCAAGCGGGTTATTTTGTTTCAACACGAAAAAGCAAACACAACACGCCCAAATGGGCGCAGTTTGTCAGCAAGATATCACCTGTAAACCAGACATTTTCTCACCACTCGGCTCGTAATGGCCCACTTGGCGTTTCGAGTACCACTATTGACGAAACCGCGCTTACCGAGCTTGATCGTAGTTTTCGCAGAGCTAATAAGCGCCTCGGTAACAGACTCAATCAATATCCGGCCTATCAAGGCGAAGCATCGCTGCGAAATGCGCTTAGCACCCATTTTACGAAACTTGGTTTACCAATTGACCCGGAAGAAATGGTCATCACATCGGGATGTATGCCAGCAATTAAAACGGCTCTTGAATCTTGTACTCAGGTAGGCGATGCGGTGGCGATTAGCTCACCGTGCTTTAACGGCATTTTAGATTTGCTGGGCAAAATGGGGCGTAAAATCGTTGAAATACCTTCAATTGACGATGGGATAGATTTAATACAATTAGAATTACACTTTCAACAAGGCAGCGTTAAAGCGGGAATATTCTGCACAACACACATGAATCCCCAGGGAATTACCATGTCTGCCGAGCAAAAGCAGACGTTGGCAACGCTCGCGAATCGCTATCAAATTCCAGTTATTGAAGACGATGTTTATTTTGAGCTTTCCTACTCTGAACACTCTCCGCTTCCTGCAAAATATTACGACCAAGAAGGCTACGTTCTTTGGTGTGGATCGGTTTCTAAAAGTTTATCGCCCAGTTATCGCTTAGGCTGGTGCTTACCCGGCCGCTATACAGAACGCTATTATCAACAACATAACGCGGGTAGCTTTGGTATCTCGCTACCCATTCAATTGGCTATGGCTGATTTTATCGAAACCGGCCACTACACCAAACAACTTAAATATCGCCGCTCTAAACTGCTTAACTTAAAATCCGCGTATTTAAAATTTCTGTCTGAACGCCTCCCTGAACAGGTTAAAATAAGCGACCCACAAGGAGGAATGGTGCTTTGGTTACAAATACCGGACCTTAAAATAGACCTATTTAATTCACTAATTAAACAGCACAATATTGATATTCGTTTAGGGCAATTATTCAGTGGCTTGCCACTTTACAATGATTGCATAAGAATAAACTTTGGTTTTGAGCTAACGGATGAAATAAAAAAAGAACTTCATTTATTAACAGATATGATAAAACAATCCTGTTAAATAATATCAATTTAATGACAGCAGAAAAAACAACAATGTTGCGAATTTTTATCAAAGATTCAAAAGGCTTAAATTGTAGGAATATAAAATGACTTGGGGTGCAGGTTACGCGTTAGGGATTGGTATGGCATTCATTTTTTGGTTTTTTCTGATTCGGCCAATGGAGAAAAAATACCACAACAAAAAGCTACGGTTAATTCAAAAACGGATTAAAGAAAAAGAAATGGCTCAGGCTAAACAGTCACCAGAAACCAATAACGATGATGAAAAATCTGACTCATAAGCATTGCGCAATTTTTATTTTAA
The DNA here is from genome assembly GCA_937864365.1 of uncultured Alteromonadales bacterium. Taxonomy (GTDB): domain Bacteria; phylum Pseudomonadota; class Gammaproteobacteria; order Pseudomonadales; family Cellvibrionaceae; genus Sessilibacter. The sequence goes on from CALMJT010000229.1 coordinate 38,732, forward strand.
CGCCTAGACATCATCAGAGATTAGCTTAGTAATTTTAGATTTAAAAACTGTAAAAAACCTGAAAAAACACTCTAAAATATAGCAACCTCGATCATAAAAAATGAATTTGACGCCAAACAAACTGAAACATTGACGCAACAAAGGTTTCAAGATAGCGTTGAAAAAATTCTCCTAATATAAAAGTCATTATGACTGTGAAATTGGGAAAAGCGTCATTAGTACATCTATTAAACTGTTATGTGTAAAAGGAATACCATGAAAGACATTGACGATTACATCTACGAACTAGCAGTCATCATTGATGAAAACTCAGAATGTACAGGTTCCTCTTGTACGTTCAAGGTTGATGTAGTCGAAGAAGAATGGAATAAGTTGGACAATGGCGTAGAGTTCAAAAAAGTATTAACCAAGCTCATGTCTCGCAATCAGATAGCTATAGTAGCCAAAAATACTGGCGAGGTTCGGGATTTGGAAAGAACAGATTGATGATGGCTGGTGAGTTCACACATAACAAGCAGCAGCACGATTGCCCGGCAAAAGACGCCGGGCAGGACGGCCTACACGCCGCTTCGCTCTGTTTCGGCCGCCCGTGTGCTGGGCGTTAACTGTATTTTCAACGTGCGGAGGAGCATAAATGCACGAGTATTCTCTAGAAAAAATGGCTGAAAAAATACACTACGGGAAGACCAAGGAATACTTTGGTGAGGTATTGTCTTCTTATCACAATGAGAATTACAGATCAGCCGTTGTCATGCTCTGGTCTGTCGCCGTCTGTGACATTGTATATAAATTACAGAGCTTGATAGATTTGTATGGTGATGCGTCAGCAAAACAACTTTTGGATGACGTTGGTGAGATTCAGAAAAATGACCCTAAATCGTCCTCGTGGGAACTCAAACTTGTAGAAGATGTTTGTGAGAAAACCAATCTTTTAGATACTTCTGAATACGAAAATCTGCGCTACCTACAAAAACAGAGGCATTTGTCTGCGCACCCGGTATTGAACAAGGAGCGTGAGCTGCATTCACCAAATAAAGAGACGGTCAGATCTCTGCTGCGAAATACATTGGAGGATCTACTTACAAAGCCGCCTTTCTATACCCAACATATACTCAATGAACTTCTCAACGACATCTCTGAATCAAAAGAAATTTTAAATACCAGAGAGAAAGTCCGGAAATATATAGAAAATCGTTATCTTAGCCGGACAACCCAACAAGTAGAGGTAAATATTTTTCGTTCTCTATGGAAAATAGTTTTCAAACTTGAAAATGAACAATGCAATCAGAATAGGCTTATTAATCTTCATGTTCTCGAAGTAATAGCCCAAAAAAATAAAGCTGTGCTCCAAGAAGCTATTCAAGGCGATATGGATTTCTATAGCAATATCGCAAATTCGGGTGATCCGTTAAGCTACTTAGTTTTTTTCCTATCTCAGAACAGTGAGCTTTACCCCCTCCTAAACGATGCAGCCAGGCTAAAGGTAGAGCATTGTATTGCCGAAGATGATGTTGGAAAGACCGTAGGTTGGTTTGTAAAAGAAAGTCTTGAAAAGCATGCTGATGATATTGAGGAATGGATTAAAGGAGAAGGTCGCCCCGTCTTTACACCAGAGCAATTTGAGACAATATTAGAGATGTCCGACTCTGATGAGTGGCAGGAAAGGTTTTGTCGGATTGTTTCCACATACTACGGTTCCAGCATGAACTACGATCAGGCAGACTCCCGTTTTCAAATAGCTATACCAAAGTTCATTCGATTGTTTAGTAAAGATGCTATCCGCGACCTCGCGCAAAAGATTGAAGGTAATAGTCAGTGCCATGATAGAAGGCAAGCAAGGCATGACTACACAATTATTAAAGAAAGAATAGATGAAATATTTGAAGATGGTGAATTCGATTACGAAGATTACTATTGGTTTAGCAGAAAGCTTGGTCTCGCTGACTAGCGATACAGTTAACAAGGCCAGGCAGCGCGACGCAAAAATCATCGCTTCGCTTTGGTATTTTCGCGCCTGCTGGCGGCGTTAGGCTTACAACTACTTAAGGGATAATGTATGAGTAATAGTTCTGAAATCCGTAAATACATTATAAGGAGAATGTTAAGGGATGTGCTACCGATCGCGTTTTTATTTCCACTCTTGATGTTTTTTACCTTTGCGCTTTCGCTTATTACTGAGAAAACATTTGTAGATCGGAAAAATCTACATATGAATGTAACAACAGCGATAAAAAATGGCGCGCAATTAAGTGATGTAAAACAGATATTTGAGAATAGAAAACACGCTAAAGGAGTATCTCAACTTTTTGACTTATTGTTATATGTTAAAAACTCAAGAAATTCAGATGAGTTTTATAGAGAACCAGTGAATTTAACGACTATCTTAAAAGATATAAAATCTGAATTATACCTAACAAATACAGTAGATTTAGAATTGGTTGCTTCAATTTCTAAGACCATTGCTGAACATGAAAAAACCAACCCATTTGATAAGCTTGAGCCAAGCCAGCGAATACACTTCGAGCTAATTCAGACGAAACTAGGTGACAAATACGCGCCTATTCAAGAAAACGTAGTTAGAATCGTCGACGAAATAGACAATAAGAATATGCTTGTTAGTAAGTACTTTAGTGACGCAACAATGAGCTTTAGAATATCAATTATTGCATTGGTAATCGGCATATTAGCACTGATTCCTCAGCTAAAAAATCTATGGAGCTGGTGGAGGGATAAATTTATAGTAAAGCCTAACAAGGCCAATTAACACGGACAGTCCTCCGCGATGTTCGTTTGTGGAAAGCACAATCCTCTCATCGCTCCGTCCTTCCGGTTATTGTCAACAATCAAGCTGTGGGATAATTAAAAAACAAACAACAATCTGAAAACACTGGAGCAGATTAAAAAAGAAAAAGGTGTAACTTTCTAGACAAAGTTAATTACAGAAAAATTCTAACAAAAACCTGACGAAGCAAAAAAAAGCAACTAATTTCTGGCATTAAAACAAAAGCAACCAAATAACCTTATTCGACTCATAAGTGCACGGAAAGCTAACAAAAGTGAGCGAAGATCCTATGATCTAGGTATTTTCAAACCTTATAAGGAGTCTTGGTAATGGCAATTAAGCGAATTAAATTTGAAGATATAGAAAAATCACAAGGGTCAACAGATAAAAATGTCATTGATAAAATGACTGAAGCAGATATAAAGCGTGGAATTCTTTCGGATATTGATTCACCAAATCTAACAGACAAAGAACTAGATGAATTTAAATCCATTTCTGAAAGTGTCGAGAAAGAAAAAATTAAGCTTCAGGATGTAAAAAATAGTCGTGGATCTACAAACTGGAATGAACTCAAAAAGCAGACAGATACCGATATTGAAAAAGTCGCGAAATCCAGTGAAGCGAAGCTTTTAACCAATATTGAATTATCGCAGTTTAGAAGAAGTAAGTGAAAAAGTTTTCCTTTAAGATACTTCTGCTAACCCAATTAATTCTCCCATAAATTAATTGGGTTTTTGCAAGATTAAAACTTATAACTTCCCGCCAATCCCCAAAAGTGTACTTGTTGGTCATCAAATACAATTTGGTGAGCTTGCAGTTGCAGGCTCCATTGTTTGTTTAGGTGGTAATGAGCGGCGAGGCCAAACAGTGGATCAATGCCACCGTCTAGGTCGGTATCTACATTGGCGCCGCTGGCTTCGATTTCTCCGTCCCACCAAAATAATCCGACTAATAGCGATACGCCAAATTGGTTATTAAAGTTGTGGCTAAATCGATTACCCAAGGTTATGCCTTCGCCGCTAATTGGATAGTTATTTTCTAGGGCATTTTCTAATTCTGCCTCAGAAAAGCTGAGCGAGGTGAAATTAACGTCGGCTTCGCCTAAATCGAGATAGCCAATTTCTACAGCAAGATTTTGTTGATATTGGTAGCCAAGGTTAATTTGCCAGGCGGTACGTTCGGTGTCGTATTTACTGATAACAACGTCTATATCTGCGTTATTTAATCCTTCAACAAATTCATTTTGATTTTGGCTGCCATCGGCTTGGTATACACCCAGAGTGATGTAGGTTTTATCGCGCCAGCTGTTTTCTGCTTGGGTCGAAGACGATATTGCCGCAAGCGCTATTACCGCCAAAGGCAACCAGCGCTTACGCTGGTGTACCCCAAGCACGGCAATTATCGCCAGTAGCCACCACCACTGTGTGCTACCCGAACCGCCACTGCTGCTGGTAACGGTGGCAGATTCACGAGCATTAACACCCACACCACCCGGATCTTCCACGCTGCTGTTGGCTTGGCCGTCGGCGTCGTTGGGGCCGCCATCTTCAATGGTAAGCTGCACACAGAAGTAACCTTCGATTAATCCCGGCTCCCAAACATCATCACCCGGTGGCGGACAGAAGCCCAGTTCGCCCGGTGCAGATTCGATGATGTTATTGGCGTCTTCGACAAAGTCTGCCCACTGCCCTGCCTGGAATTTGCGATAAACGCTGTTCGCAGGAATGGCTTGTATTTGTGGTACAACTATCGCCACGCTTTGACCGGCAATTGGTAGGTCTTGAATATCGAAGTCGAATATACCGCCAACGTTATCGTAGAACGGATCATCGGTTAAACCGGTTTGGTTGGAAATGTCTTGATCCGACAGACTGGCGCCACCACCTCCGCTAAGCAACGCGAATTGACCAAGACGACAGCGCACACCGGGATCACATTCTAGTAAGAAGGATTCGGTTTGTAGGGCCATTTCAGGCAATACGTTGGTTGCGGTGATGTTATCTAGGTATTCTGGAATACCATCGTCGTCGCTATCGGCCACACCTTCGGTTTCGTCGTCAACGCCGTCACCGTCGGTATCGTCGTTAGCCGATAACGTTGGTAACTGATTAACGACCACAAAGTAGACTCTGGCCGTACGGCTGGCACCTTGATCATCACTAACGCTGACCTGCGCCAGATAACTGCCGGTCGCTAATCCGGTAGGATCCAACACAAACGCGTTGTTAGTAAGGTCTCCGTCGGTATCACTCAGGCGGCTGTCGGTGGCAGACCAATCAAAGCTTAGACTGTCGCCAATGTTGGCGTCTGTAGCAATGGCCGAAACCGTTGCTGCGCCCCCAGTCGGTGTAATTTGAATGGTATTGCTGCCCGATTGCGCAACCACGAGTCGTGCTTGCGGCGCCACGTTACCTTCAACAATGGTCAACACATGGTTGGTTTTTGAGCCCGCGTTGATATCGAAGATATCGGGGTTGGCCTCATCAAAACCGTTCGCCAAGTCTTGGGCGTTGGTGGTTTGATCATCCAAGCGCACAATCAAGGTTTCTTCGCCTTCACCCAATCCATCATCGGCAAGATTTACGGTAATGGTTTGCGTGGTTTGACCCACACCGTTACTTGAAGTGAATGTCACGGTGCCCGAGGTTAGATCGTGATCATCCAACGATGCCGTGCTCGCCGAATCAATCACAAAGGGTACCGTAAACGGATAGAACGGTGCTTGGCCGTTAAGTACGATCGAGAACTGAGCCGTTGCACCTTCAACACTGATTTGGTCGCGAGTCATCGAAACCAACGGACGCACATTAACGGTTTGCAGCTCGGTACCCACGTTACCGCGGCCGTCAACGGCGCGATATTGCACGGTATTGCGTCCGGGTGGTAACAGCAATCTACCGTCAACCAAGCTTGGAATGGTGGTATTACAGCAGCCCGCGCCATCGACGTTATCGGTAGCCAGTTCGCCAAGAGCCTGCTCAACATCAGTATCGGTCGCGGCTGCACTTAAGCCCAATAGCTGGCGCACACTTACCGAGGTAAACAAACCGGTCGCATCAATTACTAGGCCTTCCGGCGGTGTTACTACCGGAGAAGTCACGTCGACAAAATCGGTGGCATCTTGCGGATCGGTGCCATCCAAGAACTCTTGAAGATTGGTTAGGGTATCGCCGTCGATATCACCAGTAGCATCACTTGGATCAAGCGGATTCAGACCAACATTCACCTCGTACGCATCGGGAATACCGTCGTTGTCGTCGTCGGCATCGTCAACGTTGGCAACGCCGTCGCGATCGGTATCCAACAATACTTGAATGTTAAAGGTGGCGAGATCTGTGGTGGTTTGGCCATCGCTTACGGTTAAGACAATACCGTTGTAATCACCGGTAACGTCGGTGCTACCGGTCAGCTCACCAGTATTGGTATCGAGCGTTAACCAGGTTGGCAAACCGGTTACCGAAACCGTTAACGTATCTCCGTCAACGTCTGATAACGACGGTACAAAACTGTAGGCTTGAGCTTGAGGGATAGAGGTAGCAGGTGAACCTGCGATTGCTGGTGCGTCGTTAACGGGATTAACGGTCAAGCTTACCAATGCCACTTCCGACAAGTCGCCGGTAACATCAGCCACCCGATAACTAAAGCTATCGCTGCCAAAGAAATCGGCATTTGGCATGTAAATTAACGTGCCGTCACCGTTATCCAAGATACTACCGTTACTGGGAGCCGCCTCAATTGCTATAGAGGTAATATCTATGGAGTCATCGATATCGCTGTCATTGGTAAGAACATCCAATGTGGCAATGGAGTCTTCATCCAATATAAAGCTATCGGCACTAACGGTTGGCGCATCATTTATTGCAGAGACAGACAACGTAACCAAAGAAGGACTGGAGAACGTGCCTAAGTCGTCTTGCACCCGATAGCTAAAGCTGTCGCTACCAAAGTAGTTTTGATCTGGGGTATAGATGATTGCCCCAGTGATTGGATCAATAGAGGTGCTGCCATTCGTGGCGGCAGTTACTATTTCTACCGTACTAGGAACAATGCTGCCATCAATATCCGAATCATTACCTAAAACATTAATGGAGAAGCTTAAGTCTTCCATTAGTGAGGCGACATCAGATACCGTCGTTGGCGCGTCGTTCACACTGTTGACGGTGATCGATACAGTACCTGCATTGGATGTACCGTTATCATTATCTCTAACGGTGTAGGTAAAGCTGTCACTGCCATTAAAGTTAGCCGCCGGCGTGTAGACTATTTCGCCGGTAACCGAATCGACAACCGCCGACCCATTGGTTGGATCAATTTGTACCGAGGTTGACGTCAAATCTAGAGTGCCATCGATATCGCTATCATTCGCTAAGACATCAATCCTTACGAAGTCGTCTTCGTCAACGGTCGCGACATCATTACTGGCGGTTGGTAAATCATTAACCCCGGTAACATTAACGGTAACCGTTGCCGAATTCGAGCTGGCTCCAAAAGAGTCGTTGATGGTGTAGGTAAAACTGTCGGTACCGTTAAAGTTATCGGCAGGCAAGTAGTCTACCAAACCACCATTGGCAGTGGCGGTACCGAAGCTTGGCTGAGTAACAATAGTGATCGAGTTAATATCAAGACTATCCCCAACATCAACGTCGCTATCGTTAGCCGCAACATCAATACTGGTAGCATTGTCCTCCGCAGTTGTCGCTAAATCAGCCAATGCCACAGGATTATCATTAACGGATGTCACCGAAACAGTGACGGTAGCCGCCTGCGAAATCAGCATGGTGTTGTCTTCAACGGTATAAGTGAAGGTATCACTGCCGTTAAAATTAGCGTTAGGTGTGTAAGTAATGACTCCAGTACCAGTATTTACAGACGTAGAACCATTGCTTGGCCCAGAGACCGTAGTCACACTGGCGGGATTGATACTGCCGTCAATATCGGCGTCGTTATCAAGTACCGAAATAGCCACCGCAGTATCTTCATTTGTGC
>CALMJT010000230.1 GCA_937864365.1 uncultured Alteromonadales bacterium
TGATTTAATCAGAGGGCAGAAATTGAAAATGTGATTTCCAATTTCTTCACAATTTTAATCACTTACAGCTCTTGAAATTGGCGACACATCCTTGTGTCGCGAGAAACTCTAGGTTAATCAGAGTTTCCTATGAATAATCAATGCATTTACGAAAAAATCATAATCACACAAGATGCCGTTAGAGCGCCTAGTACACGATTAAACATCAGCAGGTTTTTAGGTGTTTGAATAAATTGTTTTATTTTCACGCCAATTAATGTCCAAACCGAACAACAGGGAAAAACCATAACGGTTTGCATAATCACAATGGCGATTAAACTCACCCACAATAAATCGCCCATCAAACTAAACGCAGACACCGCCGTAATCGACATGGTCCAGGCTTTAGGGTTTACCGCCTGAAAGGCTAAAGCCTGAAAATAGGTTAATGGTCTTGCTCTATCGCTACTAAATTTGTCGCCTTTGGCAGTAAAGATTTTATAGGCCAACCACAACAAATACGCCGAACCAATAATTTTTAACGCCGTATGTAAAAAAGGAAACGCCTTAAAAACACTGCCCAAACCTAATGCCACCGACGAAAATAAAATAAAGCTACCGGTGGTAATGCCCAACAAATGCGGCAAACTTTTTTTGTAACCCAAATTAATACCCGATGCCGTTAACATTATGTTATTGGGGCCGGGAGTAATATTAACCGAAAACGTATAGGCTAATAATGATGTTAAATAACCCAGCGTAATGCCGGTGTTTGTTACTAAATCAGAAGAAAAAAGACTGGTATCACTCACAACTGGGCCCCTGTTGATCAGCATCGGTATCGGTTTGTTCAATAGCATCGAGAAAACATTCGCCTTTCATAAAGGTTGCCGCTACACCACGTAGCAATACTCGATCGCCTCTTAAATCGCACTCCATAAAACCGCCTCGTGCAGAGGCCTGTTCACACACCAATAAAGTTTTATCGAGCACCGCCGTCCAATATCGAACAATGGCACAATGAGCAGAACCTGTGACCGGATCTTCTTCAATGCCTAAAGATTTAAAACCAAAATAACGACTAACAATATCTAAATCATCAAGGCTAGATTGCGCCGTTAAAATAACACCGTGCTTGCCTTCTAAATCAATAAACGAACGATCAAATTCTCGCACCTGTTGTTCGCTGCACACAAATACCCAATTATCTTCTGCGTAAAAGGTTTCGATGGGCTCAAAACCCAAACGCTCTAAAACGTAGTCAGGTGCTGTATCGTGAACAAAGGTTTTTGCAGGAAAATTCATTTCATAGCCCTCGCCAAACCGAGTGCTGGCACGAGTCACCGTTAATTCACCGCTTTTTGTGAAAAAACTGATTGTGTTAGTGCTAATCAGATTTTCACTAAACAAGACATGCGCACTGGCTAAAGTAGCGTGGCCACATAAATTCACTTCTGTGGTTGGCGTAAACCAACGCAAATTAAAGCCACCGTCTTGGGCATATAAAAATGCGGTTTCAGACAAATTATTTTCGTCCGCGAGTTTTTGCATCATCCATTTGGGCATAGGTTTCTCACACATCATCACCGCCGCTGGATTACCGGCAAATACGACAGAGGTAAACGCATCGACTTGATAGATGGGAAAACGCATGAGAAATCTCCTTGTTAAATTGTATGCATACAATATTGAGGTAATATCGACAAAAGATCGCTAGACTCTTATTAGTCGAATATAAACTCGTATTAAACTAATAAAAGTTACTCAAATAAGGTAATGAATGAGTTGAATTACGCAGATTGTTCGCGTACAAAGGAGTTTATAGGCAAATTAAACTAGGTCAATCGGATTTTTGTCACCATGACAATTTGGCAACCCAACCTCGAAAAGTACTCATCTCCTAAATACAAAGCCTTAGCTCAAGCCATTGATGACGCCATTGCCAAAGGTGAATTGCGCCCCGGTGAAAAACTGCCAACCCATCGCAAGCTAGCCGACCTGCTCGGCGTTACCGTTGGCACCGTAACGCGCGCTTATGCCGAGGCCGAACGCAAACATTTAATTGAATCCAAAATTGGCAGTGGCACCTTTGTACGCACCACCGGCTCCGGCACCAGTTTTGAAATCAGCCATGCTGAGCAAGGCGTTATCGATTTAGGATTCAGTTTTGCGCTGCCGTTAAATCAGGCAGAACTCTTATCCCAAGAGTTACAACTGCTCAGCCAAGATAAAAAAATACTGCAACACATTTTAGAATATCAACCACCGGGCGGCATGCTTCACCATCGCGAAGCCGGATTACAGTGGTTGGATATTACCGGTATTCAAAGCGCCGAAATGGAACGCTTAATTATCACCAACGGCGGCCAACACGGTTTTCACTCGGCCACCGCAGCGCTTTGCCAAGCGGGTGACACAGCACTTTCGTGCGGATTAACCTATCCCGGATTTAGCGCCGTTGCCCAGCAGTTGGGTTTACGCCACGTGGGACTGGAATGGGACGACCAAGGTGTTTTACCCGACGCCGTTAAACTCGCCTGCCAGCGTTTTAAACCGCGCATACTTTACGTTAACACGCGCATTAATAATCCAACCTGCGAAGTAATGACCGAAGCACGCATCGACAGCATCGCGGAAATTCTGCGAGAACATCAAGTATGGGTTATTGAAGACGACGTGCAAGGTTGCTTGCAAGATAAAACATTACCAACGTTTACCAATCGACATCCCGACATTAGTGTATTCGTAACCGGTACTTCAAAAGCTTTAACCGGCGGTTTAAGAATCGGCTATTTATTAGCGCCGCAAGCCGTCGACAGAGCCATTCGCAGCGCCGTGCAAGCAAGCTGTTGGATGGCGGCACCCATGATGGCAGAAATTGTTAGCCGGTGGATTACCAACGGAACCGCCCAAAATATTATTAACAGCCAACGTGACATTATGGACAAACGCCAAAAGCTCGTGGGCGAATTTTTAAAAGACTCGTCCTTTAAAGCCGCAGAAAAAGGCTACAATGTATGGCTCCCCTTACCAGAAACCCGACGCGCGCAAGAATTTACTAAAAGTCTTGCCAACCGCAAAGTACTGGTAAAACCTTCAACTGCATTTGCCGCCGGACATTTTAATGCTCCTCAAGCTATCCGCTTTTGCACCGGCGGACACACAAGCCTTGCCGACTTACGCACAGCATTAGAAATTATCAGCGACGAGTTAAAACAACCGGGGCCAGAACTTGATTTTTCTCACTAACAATTACTGAATCCATTACATTTAAATACGGATGAATGAATCGCTAAAAATCCCGTATAAAGAGAGTTTCCTTTAATAAAATATCCACATACATTGCTCTATTTCTTTCTTACAAAGCCACTTTAAAAGTTTGCAAAAAATACCTAACTATTTTTTTAAACTCAAGCAACTGTTCGAAAACTTAAAAATAATTTATTAAAATCAATCAGTTACAAACACACAAATTACTGGCACAGGCATTGCTCAACACATTGCAATTAAATAATTTCTTAAACTAAGAGCAAGCTTCACATTAAAACCATGAGAAAAAAAACATTGCACAAGAAAAAAATAGCAACCGCCATATTAGTGTTGCTCTCTGCATACTCAATCACCAGTTACGGTGCAGATCGCAAAGGCACTGTATCAATAAGTTTCGAAAATGATTTATTTGGCCCCGGCGAAGACGACAATTACACCCACGGCTCGCAAATTAGCTACGTCAGCGATACCTATATGCCGCACTGGGCACAGAGAGCTGCCGAAAAGTTATCCTACGATACAAACTACACAGACATTCGTTACGTTACTACCATCGGCCAACAAATTTACGCACCCGCCGATATTTCACGATCAGAATTAATCGAAGATGACCGACCCTACGCCGGTTGGTTGTATTTTAGCGCCGGGTTATTAGCAGACTCAAACGAAGGAAAATATCGAACCCTTGATAAATCGGAAATTATCGTGGGATTAGTTGGGCCAGACTCAGGCGCGGAAGCCGCACAAAAAACCGCGCATAAATTGGTTGGCGTGCAGCGCCCAGAAGGTTGGGACAATCAACTGCACAACGAATTTACCTTAGATATACAGTTCCAACGCCAATGGATGATTCCCATTTTAGATAATCGCATAGATGTGGTGCCACAAATTAACACCATTCTTGGCAGCTCAAACCGATCTGTCGGAACCGGCGCCACCTTTCGTATCGGTAAAGGCGTTAACGCCGACTATGGCCCACCTCTACTAAGACCCAGCGCTACCGGCAGTAATTATTTTAATAATCACCAAGACTTTTATTGGTACTTTTTTACCGGCGTTTTTGGCCGCTACGTTGAACACAATATATTCTTAGATGGCAACACCGATGGCAACAGCCATAGCGTTGACAAAAATGAATGGATTGGCGACGTACAATTAGGATTAGTTGCAGGCGCAGGAGATTGGCGCGTTACCTTCACTAATATTATTCGCTCTCACGAATTTGAAAAACAAACCGAAGGCGATGCATTTGGATCGATAGGCGTGTCTTATAGATTTTAAAATACTTTATCTAGCGTACATACGTAAAGAACCTCTGATTAACTCATCCACGACTTAATCAGAGGACAGAAATTAAAAATACAAATTCCAATTTCTGCACAATTCAATAACTTCCAGCTCTTGAAATTGGCAGTACATCTTTATGTCGCAAGAAATTCTAGGTTAATCAGAGTTTCAGGCAAATCAATTATCTACCACTCCATTAAACCTAAAAATAATTTGAGTGCGAAAATTCTAAATATTTTTTAGGTTTCCATTAGGCAATAATTTTTAAGAAAACACCACACCGTCACAGAAACATTAATTTTACTCTTTTCCGATTTATTTCTTTAAAAATTTTTTGACCAACACAAATAAGCATCAGTAATTATTTTTAAAATATTTCAAAATGTGATTTTATTCACGCTTTAAAATTATTTCTTCTGCGATTTAAATTTATAAACCTGCACCTAGATTAAAATGGATTTCGATACTAGGTAACGTTAATTATGAGTACGCAATGCCAAGATTCTTGTGTGGGTCATATTATGTCTTGCACACTACTGTCACATTCAGAAAGTTTTTCAATGAACGAGATGGCTGTAATCACAGATCGTATCAGCGAAGAAATTAAAAAAACTCAAATCCACGCCGAGCAAGTGAAAAACGATTTTAAAAATAAACTCGCCTCCGGCAAGGCAACTCGCGAAGAACTGATTATTAGCGAAACTCAAACAGAATTACCCGCAGAACCCATCGAAAAGCAAAAGGCTTTAGATCAATCGGTTCTTTGCAGCGTTGCCTGTTGTTGTAATCAAAATCCCAGCGCAGGCTCGTCGGATCAAAATTTATATCAAGCCTGCGTGCATGGCGTTTTTGCTACCGCCGACGCTGCGCTTAACTACAAAAGCCGTTATAAGTCTGAGGTGTCTTTTGATATGGGGATAGAAACCGACGGCATTCCCAAACCCTTGATGCACAGAGACCCGAATAACCCAGACTGTACGGAGCCTTCGCATAATTGGATGGCTCGCACAAAAGAGGTAATGGGTTATAAACCGGGAAAGGGTTATATTCGAAGGCCGGATTTAACCATTGTGAAAAATCCCGCCAAACCACCCACCGTTGATAATATAGAGCGCGTGATAGAGTATAAATTTAGAGGTGATCGACGAGATAAAAAACAAGATGAAGCATACAGTGATATTGCAGGCGGACCAGAGAACTATTCGATATATAGAATCGGTAACAATCCTCTCGATGACGAAATGGTATGTAATTGCAAAAACCCCAGCCAAATTGTTTAAGGAATTTCAGAATGCCAACATTTGATTACAGTTCTATCACGCAAGAGCCTGTTGTCTATTACCCGAGAAGTGGCAATCCATCCGCCGTTTTAGGCTTAGCAATGGAGTTTTATATTGGTGGCCCCGGGCAACCCGGTCGTGTTCGAGCAATGGCGGATTGCGTACAAACCTATCTAACACAAGCTCAAGGACAATTTCGCAGCTACGCGGTTGCCAACGATCGCGTTATGCGCAGATTAAAACCCGGAGAAAATATTGATCCTGCATTGATCGAAGCGATGGTAGACCCTGACGCAGACTACGAAATTGAGGCGGGTGGAGAAGAAGATAAAGCGCAATTTTGGTCATTGAGTAGCTCATGTATTAAAGCTAAACGGCAAAACTATTTAGGTGATTTACTGATTACCTATCCATTTTCTTTTCTTGACCAAATCGGCCTGGATGGTTTTATTCAGCAATTTGTTTCTATGTGTAACGCCATGGAAGTAGAGCACGCTTATGCTGGCCCGAGTTTTATTGAACCTTTTAACGTGGGAGGTATGGGAGCAGCAATTAAGGTTATTGGTTCAGAGCTATTTAATTATCCCTGCTTTAATGCTTATTCTTTGACGATGACCAAAATTCAGGCCGGTGACGGAACTAAATCGATTGGCTTTCTAACAGCGGTTTCTAACCGTATCTTAGAAAAAGCTGGCGGCGCTCAAGCCGTGTTAGCGAATGCAGGCCAATCGACCTTGTCTTGTCCTTACAGTAACGGTGTTATTTTCCAAGCGGGTAATATTCCCCAAATTGGCTCCCCTGATTTTATTCCGCAAGAATACATTAATTTAGGTCGAGCATTAAAACCGACACGTGCCGAATTTAGTAAGACCTTATTTTATGATCCAGAAGGAAAAGACAACAAAGCATTTACCCAACGTTGGTTATCTCGGTTTGATGGGTAAAGCACTCCAAGTGCACAAGGAACGTACTGGATGTAAATACAGTTTCCATGCCCCAGTCGGTTTAGCCCCACGTGTGTGCGGAACACTTCAACTATTTGATGCTCAAAGCTCTGCCGCTCGGTTTAGCCCCACGTGTGTGGGGAACACGTCTTCGGTTGCCGTTACCCACACATGAACTTCGGTTTAGCCCCACGTGTGTGGGGAACACCATTGAGCATCTATCGAAGTACGACGGCTCTACGGTTTAGCCCCACGTGTGTGGGGAACACTCAGCGGTGCCGTAATTGTCCAGCCGCGCAGACGGTTTAGCCCCACGTGTGTGGGGAACACTGTGAGTAGCGGTGTAACGGCCTGCGCGCCAACGGTTTAGCCCCACGTGTGTGGGGAACACATATTTCGCATGTGGTAGCGTGCAGGAACGGCCGGTTTAGCCCCACGTGTGTGGGGAACACTAACTGCATATTGCTGTTTTTATGTTGCGTTTCGGTTTAGCCCCACGTGTGTGGGGAACACGGCTGAAGAAGAGTTATTGTCCTCAAAATTAACGGTTTAGCCCCACGTGTGTGGGGAACACTCGTATGCAACCTCAACGGATGCAATTACACGCGGTTTAGCCCCACGTGTGTGGGGAACACAGCGCTAGGAATTTCACCGGTAAATCCATTGTCGGTTTAGCCCCACGTGTGTGGGGAACACTTAAACCCTGCCCAAATCAAACGCTCGTTACGCGGTTTAGCCCCACGTGTGTGGGGAACACAAGAAAACGGCGGAAACTGGGCAATTGATTACCGGTTTAGCCCCACGTGTGTGGGGAACACTTATTATGGTGTCTAATGGTTTCACCATTACCCGGTTTAGCCCCACGTGTGTGGGGAACACGACGTGCCCGTTAATCGTTAAAAATTGACCGCCGGTTTAGCCCCACGTGTGTGGGGAACACAAAGGGACAAGCCGCGCACGTTTTGCGCCATTCGGTTTAGCCCCACGTGTGTGGGGAACACGACCTGCTATCCAAAATCTGTAATCACCCGCGCGGTTTAGCCCCACGTGTGTGGGGAACACTTTCGGTGGGCAATGGTTAGATTCGTGGCAGCCGGTTTAGCCCCACGTGTGTGGGGAACACAAGATCGGAAGAGCACACGTCTGAACTCCAGTCACGTGAAACGATATCG
>CALMJT010000231.1 GCA_937864365.1 uncultured Alteromonadales bacterium
AACCCCTGTTACCGCCGTGAAAGGGCGGTGTCCTAGGCCTCTAGACGAAGGGGACTTAGGACCTTGAACAAAAACTTGTTTAAAAACCGTACCTTAGCGAACTATGTAAGGTTGTAAACATGTCCTCGTTCAGAAGTGGGGCGAATTCTATGGACAGCTAAGGCGACTGTCAACACCTTTAAAACATTTTTGTTGCAAAACTCTTTGCGAATATAAGAAACGTATTAAAAGTAACCGACTATACTCAATAAATGAACGAAAATGCCGACTACAGGTGAATCTATGTTCGCCAATACCAGCGCAACCGTCAAACCTATTTTTTACAGCCCAACGGGATTTTAACCAGAATGACATCCGTTTATATCGCAGCTGGAATAATCATCGTGCTAATTATGGTGCTGTGTTACGTATTTATGGTTCAAACCGTAGCGAAGAAACGCGAGCAACAACTGCGGATGATTCAAGTTCTTGAACAAAGAATTAAAAACTTTTGTATTTTGACAAAAGCATTCCCACCTGGGTTTTTATCAAAAGAACTCGAATTGCTCATTTATCAGCAACTGATTGACGCGACTAATCAACTAATCGAACTAGCACCCAAAGAAAAAAAATACAGTGAAGAACTAGAAGTCTACACCCGTGAGCAATCGGAGCTGCAACGTAAACCACCACAACATAAAAGGGTGAAGCTTTCGTCACCCAAACAAGCCAAAGAAGTTAAGGTGTATTTGAACGAGTTGAATAAGTTTATTCATCGTTTAAACCAGCGAAACAAGTTATCGAACAATGAGTTCAATACCTACACCGCCCAGATTAAGCAACTCGTGTTACATATTGCTGTGGATAACTATGTCAGCCACGCTCGCGCGGCTGAAACAGCCAATAAACCCAGAATGGCGCTGCATTACTTCACACTTGCTAAAAATTTGATGCTGAAAGAATCCACCGATAAGAATCAGAAGTTTCAGCTTGATCAAATTAACAACCAAATCGAGCGCTTAGAAGAACTCACCGCCGTGCCAGATATCCCGGAGGAGGATTCGACAGCGCAGGGCGGCGATTGGGATCAATTTAAGTCAGAAGATGACGGCTGGAAGAAAAAAGCCATCTATGACTGAGTTAGAAAGTCTCGGCTAGCACCGTATAGGAAATGATCCGACTGAGCTCGCACAAGGGCCGGCCGGTTTCTTCACGCCATTGGTTAAACGCCAGTTGCACTGCATTTAGGTCACGCTTAGAAGACGGAACCTTATCGACAATATTTTCGGCTTTTAAAACAGCAACGACATCGTTGGTAAGTAAAAACGTATCTTTGCCGACCATTCTTAAGAATCGACTGCCAGACATGCCGCCTAGCTGAGCACCAATTTTTTTCAGCTCAAGCCACAAACCAACAATATTGTCTTCGGGCCGTTGAGCGAGAAACTGACCGAAACTGCCATATTGGCGTGAAATATCGATGATCATTGCCGCATTTAAACGAATCGACTTCATCTTACCCAAATGTCGAATCAACTCTTGATTCGACATAAGATCGTCGATGTCCGAATCGCTGAGCATGGCGCATTCCATAGGATCAAACTGACGCAGTGCTTTTTCAAAGGCGGGCCAGCGATCGTTGACCATACTGTGCTTTAATCCCGCTTGAAAGACACGACGAGACATGTTCGATAGATAAAACGCGTTACTCTGAGAGGAAAGAGTCTTAGCGCTGGCAGGTTTCGGCAGCGAAGCCTCAATCTTCGCCAAACTACCCTTGTGCAGCACCGCTGTCTCTAAAATGTCGGAAAAGGCTCTCACCAACACCCCCAGTCACATCTGTTTGAAACCCAAGAGCTTTGAATTTGCACGCTACTCTTCACGACCTTCCACCAACTCAAGCGAAGCCGAATTAACACAATAGCGCAAACCTGTAGGTTCTGGCCCATCGGGAAATACGTGGCCCAAATGGCTTTGGCATTTGCCACAGAGTATTTCAACTCTACGCATACCAAAGCTGGTATCAAACTCTTCAACGATTACATCTTTGGAAATTGGCGCATAAAAACTCGGCCAACCACTGCCGGAATCGTATTTGGTTTGCGAGTCGAAAAGCGGTTCGTTACAGCACTTGCAGTGGTAGATACCATCGGTTTTGGTATCCCAATATTTACCGCTAAAAGCTGGCTCTGTGCCGCACTGGCGGCAAATACGATATTCTTCTGCCGATAATTTATCTTTCCAGGCAGCTTCTGCTTCTTCATTTTTTGGGGTTTTCTCTGCCATAATCTCGCGCCTTTTCTGTTCTTATTGGAATTGATACTAAATATTCTTGCCTTCGATTAAGCATCGAAGCATTTGTTCAGCAAGCAGTAACTATCAGAACGGTTTAGCCAATTAATTCACAGTATCTTATTTAGTTATCTGTGAAAAAGCTTGAGCAAAACATTTGTTCAACGTGATTTGTATTATGTTCTTAGCGAAATACGTCGCCTTAAATTTAACCTTGTTTGCACAGCCGCGCCTATGAAACCGATCGAGAAGTCCCATAAATTACACGGTGTATGTTACGACATTCGAGGCCCAGTACTCGACCACGCCAATCGCATGGAAGAAGAAGGCCACAAAATTTTAAAGCTCAACATTGGTAACCCTGCGCCATTTGGCTTTGACGCACCGGACGAAATCATCCATGACGTCATCAGTAATTTAAGAGATGCCCAAGGTTATACCCACTCAAAAGGGTTATTTGCAGCGCGTAAAGCCATCATGCACGAATGCCAAACACTGAAAATACCCGGTGTTGAAGTCGGCGATATCATTCTGGGCAATGGTGTCAGTGAATTGATCATGATTGCCATGCAAGCGCTTGTGAACAACGGCGACGAAGTACTGGTGCCTGCTCCTGATTATCCTATCTGGACCGCAGCCGTGAGCCTCGCCGGTGGTAAAGCACGGCACTACCTCTGTGATGAGCAATCCGATTGGTATCCCGACCTCGACGATATTCGCTCAAAAATCACTCCAACCACCAAAGCAATTGTGGTTATCAACCCCAACAACCCAACCGGAGCGGTTTATTCTAAAGAGCTGCTCAATGAGATTGTTGAGATTGCTCGGACCAATAATTTGATCATCTTTGCCGATGAAATTTACAGCAAAATTTTGTACGACGG
Source organism: uncultured Alteromonadales bacterium (assembly GCA_937864365.1). Taxonomy (GTDB): domain Bacteria; phylum Pseudomonadota; class Gammaproteobacteria; order Pseudomonadales; family Cellvibrionaceae; genus Sessilibacter. The sequence continues at coordinate 3,156 of CALMJT010000231.1, forward strand.
AGCCGAGTTTGTTCCCATGGGCAGCATTGCAACCGACGTGCTGTGCATCAGCTTTAATGGTCTCTCTAAATCTTATCGCTTGGCTGGTTTTAGATCGGGCTGGATGGTGATATCCGGCGCCAAAAAGGCCGCGAAAAGCTACATAGAAGGCCTTGAGATGCTCTCGTCCATGCGTCTGTGCGCGAACGTTCCGGCTATGCTCGCGGTACAGACCGCACTCGGTGGCTACCAAAGCATTAATGAGTTGGTTATTAACGGCGGGCGTCTGTACGAGCAAAAAACACTGGCTCACCGCAAGGTTAACGACATTCCGGGCGTTAGTTGTGTAGAACCCAAAGGCGCAATCTATCTGTTCCCTAAATTAAACCTTGATGTTCACAAGATCGCGTCCGACCGACAGTTTGTTTTGGACTTTTTGCTGGAAGAAAAGATTTTGTTGGTGGAAGGCAGCGCATTCAATTGGCCAAATAAAGATCACTTTAGAATCGTGTTTTTACCGCGCTTGGACGAACTTGATCATGCACTTGACCGTTTAGCCGTTTTTCTGGATCGTTATCAAAAATAACTCCAGAAGTTGACCATCTAAGGCTAATCTAGCGCTATGGCCGATATACATATTGCAGATTTTTACAAAGATTGCGCGTCGATATTTGTGACCTTGTATCGCAACTTTCCGCGCAAAATCCAACTCTACGTCGACGACATTGCCGGGGCGGACGAACCCGACGAGTTTGGGTTACCAAGCCCCAGGCATTCGTCATGCTTCGCAACGATGGTATGGCTTGCGGAGTCTGGATACATTCAATATCAAACCAATATTCGCCAAGAGGCGCTCGATCTGGCGCAACTCACGCACTTGGGCTTTATGTTGCTGTCGAGCCCAAGAACCATACCTATATCGGCAGCACTCAGCAGCCCAACCGACCTTGACCTAGACGGCCCTCAGTCATCCGCTAACCACATTCATAATCTGCGACAACAGTTGCGTACCGGTTCTTCTAATGCGATCGAACGAGCCGTTACCGAAGTTTTCGCTCAATCCTATCGCTACAGAGGCTAATGGCTAAGTAGGATCACTATCGATAGATTGATCATTAACGAATCGATAGTGATACAGCTTTAGTGCCTGATTTGGGTCTTTTTCTGGAAAATACGGATTCGCAGGAAGGCGCTCAACGAGTTCAGCCTGTGGCAAGATTTCTGAAAATAAATCGGTCAAAAAAGACGCATCAAGCTCCGGTGAGTTTAAACACGCAAGCACCTCACATTGTTCGGCGGCTAATTCGGGAATTCGACGAATCAATTTGCGGTAATCTCTTTGTGCAACAAAGCTGCCTTTTTGGAAAGACGGTGGATCGAAGATAATAACGTCGAACGGGCCGCGTTTTCGAATACGCCCCCACGACTTAAGAATATCTTCTTGCATAAACTCAACATTGTAGGTGTCTTGTTTATTTAAATGATGATTGGCTCGACCTCGATTCAGAGATTGCCGACTCATATCCACGTTAACAACTTTTGCCGCACCTACTCCGATTCCAACCACCGAAAAAGCACACGTAAAAGCGAATAAATTGAGTATGCGTTTCGATTTTCCGTGCTCTTCAAGCCAACGACGACCGGGCTCGATATCCAGAAAAAAACCGACATTCTGCTGGCGACCCACACTTAACTCAAAACGCTGTTGACCGCGAAGTGCATAAAAATCGGCTTCGGCATCACCACGAACGCATTGCCAAGCTTGTTCAGCTAAATAGCGTCTATGATAAAAAACCGTGTCTATCGAAAGCTCATCGGCCAGAACATTGATTTCATCTATAGACGGCAAATCAAAATCTAAAGGCTTGTACGCTGAGATAATCAACAACCTTGGATGCCAATCGATGGTCAGGTGTTCAAATCCAGCGTAGGTACCGCCACGACCGTGGAAGATCCGCACAGATTGCTGTTTCTCCCAAGTATTCAGTTGATTAAATCTCTGTACGATGAGGTCAAGTATCGGAGACAAGCGCTTTTCCCTAAAAATTGACAATTGTACAACGAAAGGGGCATTTTTTAATGGCGTAAGATGTGCGATGGTTACTTAATACAATCAGCCATCAATTGGAAAGGTTGTTTTTTATGCAAAAATATAAGAAGAATAGGCAGTGCTCTGAAAACGACTTTGCAAATTTGGGTAAATAATTCAAACACAAGCGACAGCAAAGGTTTACCAGAGGGACATTTACAGACCATCGAAGCACATAGCTAGAAGAAAGTTAATAAAACTAAACGATGGCCACGCACGAATAAATCGTCACTGTACAATAAAAGTGCAAGCTTTCTCTGGCAATATCACCGGATACCAAATAGAGGGATCGAGCAAGATGATTGTATTTATCAACAATAACGCGTTAAAAAACACCGCGCTCAAAATGCTCCATTCGAAACAAAAACGGGATGTTCAAAAACCTTTTGGGTATTTAATCAACTCTCAGGGCGAATCCGTAGGAATTACCGATCAAGTTGTTTTAAATTGTATTAATCAATTTGAAGCGGAAGGCCACTACCCTAATCGCTGGGCAATGATAAAAAATAAACTGCCTAAAAAACCGTTCTTAAAACTCTTAACGTTTTCTTAAAGAATATAAATAAACGTCTCGACGGTTAGATAAAGCAAACAAAAATTGGATTGCTCATGCATAAATGGCAAGCCTTACTTTGCTTTTGCTCTTATTATGGATCAGTGCAAATCCATAAAACCAAGATTAAGCAGTAACTCCTTCATCTCACCATTAACTTGAGCCGGAATGAAATAATTTCCAAACTCACGTCTCACTGCGTATTTTTTGCGCATCACATCAAATTCAATACCCGGTTGTGCCGAGTTATGCATCAATAAACGAAAGTGCTTATCATCCGCTAAAACATCATAACTTTGCCGAATGTACGCAAACGCATCTTCTTTTATGCGATTACCCGACCAATGCAAAACAGGCACATTGAGCGCCGGCAACAGAGAATACAGATCAATCGTTTTGTGTTGTGCTTCAGGATTTAAGCGCGCCAAATGTTCGCACAGCGCCTGATAAACTTGGTAAGTACCTTTCACCTTGCCATCATAGCTGTAACCCGCAATGTGCGGTGTCGCAATTGTGACTAAATCCATTAATGGTAAATCAATATCCGGCTCCGATTCCCAAACATCCAACACCACGGTTAAATCGTTTTGATCTTCAAGGCGTTGTCGCAAGGCGGAATTATTAATTACCCCTCCTCGCCCGGCGTTAATTAACACAGTGCCAGGTGCCAGCGCAGAAATTTCGCGCTCACCAATCATATGAAATGTGGGATGGTCACCATTAAAAGTTAACGGTGTATGTAAACAAATAATGTCGCAGGCCAGAGCTTCGTTAAGTTCAACCAAATCTAAACACTGATGCTCGCTTAAAAAAGGGTCATACACACAACAATTAACGTTTAATCGAGTTAACGCCGACAGCAATTTGGAGCCAACATTACCACAGCCAACAATTGCCACAGTTTTTTCTCGTAAATATTTGCCGTGAAGTGATAGCGCAGATAACGCCGAGAGAACATATTCGACGACAGAGGTTGCGTTACAACCCGGTGCGCTCGCCCATTGGATGTGAGTATTTTGAAAATAATCGAGATCTAAATGATCAATACCTATGGTGCAGGTGCCGACAAAACTGACCGAGGAATTGCGCAACAATGATTCATTCACACGTGTAACCGAACGCACAATTAATGCATCAACATCTAATAAATCTTGTGCGCTAATGGTTCTACCCGGTTTTAATACGAGTTCGCCAAGAGAACCAAACACCTCTCTTGCCATTGGAATATTTTCGTCAGCTAATATTTTCACAGCGCGCCACTGATTCCCCAAATAATGCACTATCGACGCTAAATTATGCGCCGACAACAGTGATCAACATGTCACGGATTCTATCACTGAAATTACTGAATAGAATGGGAAAAAATACCGATAAGAATCTCTGATTAACGCCACCATGATTTAATCAGGGCGCAAAAATTGAAAAGGCGATTTCCAATTTCTTCACAATTTCAATCACTTACTGTTGCTGACATTAGCGAAACATCCATGTACGGCACGAACCTTTGGGTTATGCAGAGCGGTTTGTAAATAAACAAAGTAATGTCTAAAAACCGTTATAAAATAGGCTTAAAAACCGCCTTTTAAAAAAAGAAACTTCTGTAAAAAAATAATCCAAACCACTAGGTCAATAATCAAATTGTTAATACGACGGTTTGGTCAAGTCCGCACAAAATGGTCTTATACAAAACAAACTTACACGAGAAGCGTCTCGAAAGAATAACGGTCTACCAATGCAAAATCGGCTTGATGATAATAGCCAGACAACGCCTTGGAAAAAATATCGGCCCTCTTGGGCAAGCCTTCAGATAAATACCATTGTGTTTGATCGACGATATTTCGGCGAAAAACTTCGCTAGCGCCAATGCCAGCACTCAGATTGTCTGCGCTGATTCGAAACTTAAAACCACACGCCTGACTAAAAATCCATTCCAAAGATTGCGGTTTTATTTCCACCCGTTCAAACTCAGCTTGTTGCAGCTGAGTTCTACCGTCTGGATTGTACCAATAACCAAAATCGACCAATTTTCTACGTTCGCTACCAGCCACACACCAATGTGCAATTTCGTGCAAAGCACTGGCAAAATAATCCTGAGTAAAAATAATTCGGTTGTGGGTAAATTGCTCGCTGCGAGGTAAGTAAATTGGCTCTTCACCACCGGCGACTAAAACAGTATTGAAGGAATCTTGAAAACACTCGTTGAATATCTGTACGAGGTCGGTGGCATGGTGACCCTCTACATAGGTGTTTGCAACTGTCGAATTTTCAATGGTAAAGGAGTTTGAATGCATGGATAACATAATATCTTTGATACAAATATGCCTTTCTGGCGTAAATACTGAGTCGCTGTTTATTTAGGTAGCAGCAACTGGTACGAACATTTTACTGGGGATAATTAGCGCAAACACGGTGTCTCTGAACTAGAGCACAAACACAAAATTCAGTTTTTTTCGTGCAAAGTGTTGTGCTTTTTAAAAACACCATATACCTTATGTAGTGGTGGTGCCAAAATTTCCATCCTGCCTAACGTCTCTTCAGACCAATAGGCCATTGCATGGAGGTGTATTATGAAGACCTCGAATAAGGGCCGCAACATGGATAATGTGGTCGATCTCTTTAGCGGGAAAAGTTTTTCCCAACTTCACGACGACCGTTTCATTCGGCTTGCTCCAGAATTAGACGGCTTAGAAATCTTATACTCCAATGAAACCAGCGGTGACATGCTCTACAGCTTGCAAATCCTTGCTTGGGGATTGCGTGCTAATGGAGAAGTTGTCGCATTAGTGCCTTGGCTTAATGATATCGTGCCCTGTAACGAAATCTGCGATCCGCTCAACGGCACCTGGGAAGGATATTACGACCCAGGTATAGATGAGGTGTTTTACGACGCTCCCATCCATAAAATCGTTGAACTGGAAACCGCTGCCGAGTACTACGAACTGGAATGTGACGAACCTGATACCGTCGTTCAAGAGATACCAGATACGATTGGCACCCACGCTGTGCTCTCTGACAATGGTTTTCAGAGTCTGACACTGACCCAAGTTATTAGCTGGCAGTTATTGCACGACGGAACTATTCTGGCGATGCTTGCAGACGAAGATAAGGTCATTAATACCCCAATTTTGCCGGGTGACGACTGCCTTTATCCTGCTCAAGCAAGCGATAACTTCCGATATTTCTTCCAACATCAAATTGCTAACAAGATTAAGTCACAAGATCCTGAAGCAATGGCGGCAATATCGCTTCTAGTTGAACAACAATGAAACACTAAAAAGAACGAATTTAGTAGATTCTGCTAAATTCGTTCTCGTTTCTTTGTTGGCCATTATCCGCTAATCGCGCAGATGTTAGCGTCGGCGTAATGTTGGAGAAAACTTCTTGAGTGATAAGACTGCCGAATCTCTCGATTCTGATCTCAAAGTACCTTTTCAAAAACTACAGCGATTACATTTTCAAAAGATGCAGATCTAAAATCTACGTCAATGCACCGTCCCTGCACTATTACTGTGTTCCTGCACTGTTCCTTTAACGGCTATTAATTTTTCCGTATCCAGTAACAAAACAAATTCTCTTCTTGCTCAGATTTCAACAACTCATGACCTAAAAAATGACAAAAATTGGGAATATCTCTCTGCGTTGATGGATCGGTAGCAACAACCTTAATCACTTCGTTAACAGCTGCATCACGAATCCGTTGGTGCAGCATCATTACAGGCTCGGGACACAACAATCCAACGGTATCTAATTGGTGGTCGTAATGACCTGATTCATCCACTTTGTCACTCATTAGCTGACACTCAAACATTTTAAAAATCGTAACGTTTATCCTATCTTAAAAAAACTTTCATTATCAAGCCGCGAAAACCATAGAAACTTTGTCGTTTCATTGCTTTTTTTCATTATAAAGAAACGGAAAACATTCTCAGTGCTAGACTCATTATATATTTCAAAACTCTATAGAAACTTCTGACTGGTTAATCCTTGATGTAATCAGAAGCGAGAAATTAACAAAGCGTTTTTCAGCGATTCATAATTTCAATAACTTTTTTATTGAAATTAACGATGTATAGGTCGCACGCAACTCTGGAAAACGGAGCTTCCTATAATAATTTCTATCCCGATATAACTCGGTAGCGCATGGCGAGTTTTTGTATTACAGGTAGTTGTATATGTTTAAATTAGCTAGCTATTTAACAAACGGTCCAATATTAACCCGAATTAATATTGATCGCTTAAATGCAACAAAAGACCTTTTAAATACCAACGCAATTAAAACGGCCTTCAAGCTGCAACAATATTTAGAAAAAAATACCCACGATTCCCTTTTTGTCGAACAAAGAGACCTAACCCTAGAAATAGACATAGAGACAATTATAGAGGTTATCGCCGAGCTTACTCTGGTTGGTGAACGACTGTTATCAACACCTGATGCCAACACTCAGCGCCAGAAAATCAAAGAAATCATCGAATACTGGGTTGATACGCTGGAGTTGATTTTAGAAAGAATTGAAATCAAACTGCCACAAATACACTGAAAACCTAAGACAAATAACGCTTGCATACACCTTGCATTATTTAATGACGTCACACAAATAACTCAAAAAGTACTTTTGACAAAACATTTACATCAACAAAAATTCTTTGATTGTTTTTGCAGCCTCTAAACAGTGTTCGTCGAACTGAACTCGACTTGATTTTTTAGTCGTGAAATCGTGATCACCATCTTCCAACCAACTGATAATCACATTTGAATTTAAAGCGTAATTTTGAACCTCGTCATATCGGCCAAACGGATCACGAGTACCTTGCAAAATGAGAATCGAATTATGTACAGAATTAAGCAGGTCAATTCTTAATTTTTCAGGCTTGCCAACCGGATGAAAAGGATACCCTAAACAGATTACCTTTAAATCTTCATGATTAGCAGATAAATTCACAGCGACTCGTGCACCTAAAGACTTGCCAGTAAGGTGCCAGTTAATTTCTGAATGTAATTCTCTGGCGAGATTAAGTGCAGATTGAAAACTTTCAATTAATACGGGCATGGTATTTGGCGGCCTTTTAATACCTGTTTCTCGAATCAATTGACGGTAGGGGAATTCAAATCGAGCAACTGCAATTCCCAAGTCAACCAAACTTGCTGAAATAGAATTCATAAACCAATGATCCATACCAATGCCCGAGCCGTGCGCAAAAACTACTCCCAATAAAGCGTTATCGGGTTTATCAACATTGATTAAAAAAGAATTCATAATTACCGGCAAATTATCTGTGGGCAAAAGATTTAACTTAACAATCTAACTTCACCTCAACTTAATAATAGGAAACTCTGATTAGCTTAGAGTTTCTAGCAACACAGAATACGTCGCCAAATTGAAGAACGGTGAGCGATTGAAATTGTGTAAAAATTGAAAATCACATTGTCAATTTCTGTCCTCTGATTAAATCATGGATGTGTTAATCAGAGATTCTAATAAGTTTTATTCTAGATCTTCAGAAAGATCATCGGCAGAAACAATACTGGTGGATTCCGAATACGTATCGTAAACAACAAAGGCTTTTTTGTTTTTTAATTGCGCAATAACTTGCTCTACCTTATCGTTCAATTCAGTGGTGTAATCACCATAATCGGTGCCTTCACGGGTTACAAACTCTTCCACCAAATTAATCAATATATCTTTAGGTAACTTGTCAAAAGGGATGATCATAAATAAGCTCTGGTGTATGCATTGGTAGCCGGAAGAATGCTACACTTTGGGCACAAAAACAATTTTCGTGATCGGTGATATCACTACAGGAACCTCTAGGTTAATTAGAGTCTCCTATATAAAGACACTAACAACGGGATAATAGGCCATGCATGATCATGCCGTAATGACGGTTCTAACCGACGATAAACCGGGAATCGTAGAATTTATTGCCAATATCATTGAGAGAAATAATGGCAACTGGACAGAAAGCCAATTGCAACATCTGCACGGTAAATTTGCCGGAATATTGAGCATCACCTTGGAGTCTAACCTGCGTGCGCAGTTAGAATCGGATCTGCAAGCGCTTACCGCCAAAGGTATTCACTATCAATTGAGTTGGTCATCACCTACTCTACCAAGTACCGGAAAAACCGCAAAGCTCAGCGTATTAGGTCCCGACCGAACCGGAATTATCAAAGAAATCGCGCAAGCGCTTGCACAACGTTCCATTAATTTACTGAATTTGGAAAGCCGATGCACCAGCGCACCGTGGACAGGTGAGGCCCTATTTGAAGCGAATGCAGAAATATCGGTCCCGAAATCAACCGATATGGAAGAACTTGTCAATAAACTCAGCGTCATTACCGATGAGCTCGGACTGGAACTGACTTTAGAAGATTGAGTATTTTGCTGTTAGATATTACCTGACACCATCGGGTATCTCGTAATATCTACAAAGACTTTTTTGTACTGTTACTCTTTACTTAAACAGCAGCTATTCTTTCCCTAAATAGCAACAGCATTTGTATACTCAGTTGCATCTGTAAAAATAATAATCACAACCCTGCTCATAGCTCGATAAATTCGCGCACAAGTCATGCCCCTTCCGTAAAAACATTTAATGTAAAATGAGTTTAGGAAGGGAAATACACAACTAAAAAATCGAATTCGCATTACACATCTTATGCATCACAAGCATTATACACCACGCATTTTATGGCGGTGCGCAAGCAATACAGAGCGTCGCGTAAGGTAGCGCGGCTAATCGCCTTGGATCAATTGATTTACCGCATCTCTGGCAAAAACCGTAAGTACCTTCATCAATTCGCTCAAGTGCTAAATTGATTTTACGAATTTCATCCACAGACTCAGAATAAATACGCTCAAGTACCTCGTCATTTTCTCGCTCTTGAGCTTGCTCTTCAGAGTCAGCCGATTTCAACGTAGATAAATCAGCTTCAATTTTTGAAACTCGTTTATCCAGTTGTAACAGTTTTTTTTCTAGGATCAGTCGGGTTTCTTTGAACCTCATAAATCACCTGTATTTTGCGCTGTGTTTTTATTATTTTGAGGTATTAATAATTGCCACTAATTCGTCTTTTAGAGCTAACCTTTTTACCTTCAAGGATTCTTCATGCGCTGTGGTAGAAGGTTCAACCTCATTTTCAATATTTTCGATGGTTTTAGTCAGATCGTGATACTCATCAAACAACCTTTTAAAGTGATTGTCGTGCATTTTAAGTTGATGAATTTGATCCTTGTATTCGGGTAATTCGTGGACTAAATCATGATGTTCAACAGACACGGTACTACTCCTGGATATATTTGATTATTGTAATTTTTAAGTGTCGGTATTTCGCTACCGCACGACCAAAGAGTAACCGACAGATCTACTTAAAAACTTGATGCACGTCAGGAAAGCTTAGACAAATTATTCGCCGCAAACTAAAAATAAACGCCGTCGATTAAATTTACGCACGTCGAAGGTAACCTCTGTGGTCATTTACTATTCGACGCTTACAATCCAACAGATAAGATTGCGTTTTCTCGCTGGCAGCAACCAACGCAATCAGCTTTGATCTGGAATAAATGGGTTTATTCAAATCAGAAAGCACCATATTGTGAATCTTCTCACCAATAGCCAAAGCGTCTAAGGGGCGACCTTCAGCCCAAAAAACATCGCCCAGCTTAAAGTACACATCTATTGTCGTTGTGATCCACAAATCATCGCCGTGCCAGTGATGAAAGTACTTCTCCAATTCTTGGCAAAGATTAATCAATAACACTTCGGCATCTTCCCAAGATTCTGCCAAAAGCAGTTCATTCACAGATTTTAGTTGCTGGTAATATTCTCTCATGATTATTTTGCTCTTATGTTGTTATTAAGTTTACGAGAAAGCGAAAAGGTTACTTTTTACTTTCAAAGAACACGAAATAATAACTATTATCAACAACAACTTTCGAGCCAAATATTTACAACGTGATTTACTTTCTACTTACACAGTTTTTTTGATACATAAAGTCTGAATTACTGAGATAACCTCAATAAAACTCAACTTATTCCAAATTTCTTTATTAGATAACCGCCAGACCATAACCACAATTTTGTTACGATTATTGCAAAGACAAAAAACATTGTTGGATTACGGACATACAATTTGATGGCGCTACAGCGCAGAGCATTGAAACTCACAGCTAATTAGTTGATTTTTATCAACATTATCTAAGCCCTCTTATTAAATTGAATACCATCAAACTCGGCCACAGTTTTGCCTAAAGGCAAAAACCTAACAACGAAAATACCGCATTTATGGGGTAGATACCGTCGTAGAAGTGATGAAACATTATTAGGAGAGAATGATCATGTCTGTAGCACAAATTGCCGCTTTCTCAGAAAACGCTCGTTCTGATGAAGGGCTTGCAGAGAAGCTAAAAAATTGTCAAAAAATGAAAGAAATGTTCGCACTAGCGAATGAATACGGCTATCAATTCGACGAAGACTCTTTGTATCCGCCAAACGAGCCACAATTTACCGAAGAGCAGCTCTCAGAGCGCCTTGCGAAGGCATTATTACGAGCCTAAGGCAAAGGGCCGGAACTTCTGGTTAACACAGTTAGAGCGACCCTCTGCTGTCATACTCTTATTACCGGACAGCTATTACTGGACTGATATTTGGGCTGGTATAACTGGAGTTGTTGCTGCAAGACCCGTTGAAATTAATTGCGGTTTTCAAGCACAAAAGCCAAGGTAAACTCCTTGGCTTTTTTAGAAAAATGGATATTTATAGAGAAATGGATATTTATAGAGAAATAAATATTCACTGAGGCTTAGAGCGCCGTATCTACAGCCGCCAACACATCTTCAGCAGGTAAACGCACTTTAAAGTTTGGATCGACAAACGAATAGGTCACTTCACCGTCTTTATTGATAACAAACACAGCAGGCACTGGCAGTGCATTGTGCTTTCTAAGCGACGAGCCGCTCGTCGATGGTTTTAGCTTCAATAAAGTCATACCAAAGCCCGACGAATTAAACGCAATTCCCAAAGCACTAGACGCTTCCATATCGGCATCGGAATAAATTTTGTAATCTAGGCCGTCAATCTCTTCTTGAGTTTGCTCTTTCAAACCGGAATACAGAATTTCAGGGCGATCACCACTTAGGAACATAACATTCACGCCCTTTTCGCGGATCTCCGGTAAAACTTTGCGTAAATCTTGTAACTGTACATTACAGTATGGGCACCAACCGCCACGATAAACAACGATGAGTGTCGGTGAGTCGAGTTCGTTTGGATCAAATATAACCTGTTCACCGTCGGTATCTTTCACCGTGAATTTTGGTGCCTTATCACCCACTTGCAGTGGTTTAATCGATTCAGCATTATCAGCAATCGTCAAATGTGTCTCCTTGGCGTAAGCAATGTTAAAAAAGCTCGAAAACAAAGCCGTCAGAAATATTGCCAGAGTGACGGCAATACCCGCTGACTTAACAGAGTTATGAACTGTTCCCATAATGATCTTCCTTTCCAATTTATGGTCATTATTTCTGGACGATTTCGACAAGCTTTACCATTGACGACTTATCGGCGCTTTGCTGAACAAACTAGACCTGTAATTCCTTTAATCCAGAGCATCAAAACGAACGTACCTGCGAATCCTTATCCTATTCGCGACACATTAAGCGCTTTTTTATGCAAAAATCAAAGTTGATAGAAACATCAGATACTGAACAAAGGTAAGCTCGAAATCAAATCACAAACTGGTCATTTTTTCGTGATTATTCCGTTAGCGCTAACAAAGCGCTAAAACTTCAGGCACTTTATACCTGTTCTTAATTCATGCTTTGATCAAATTAAAAAAAACGTAACACTAAATGTTGATGAATCAATTAAATACACAGGCGAACACAAAGATTATCAATATTAGAATTTACCGAAAACGAAATTAACCTAATCTTTACATCCCATCCTTTAAAGATGTGAAATAACGTGTAAAAAAGAGAAGTATCAACATTTTATTTAGGGTTTTACGGCTAATTAACTGTGCGAGCCTGTGTTTAACTCCGCAGTGATTTAATCAGAGTTTCTTATGAACAACACGTACTATTTTTGAAGGATTAAACCCCATTTATCGACATAATTTTCGAGTATTTTATTCGTATAACGTACATTTTTATGACCGTCCATTGTTATGATCACTAACTCCTCGCCTCTTTTAATTGCCTCTAAGGTTTCAAAAACCATTGATGACAACACTCAAAAAAATCAACGTGCTCAGATTCTAAATGCCATTGATTTTGAAGCCCATCCAAACGAAACCATTGCCATACTAGGCCGCAGCGGTAGTGGCAAAAGCACTCTGTTGAATATTTTGGCCGGTATTGTTGATGCCGACGAAGGAGAGGTTCATTTTTACGGCCATAAACTCCATGAACTGAATAACAAACAAAAAACGCTCGTTCGACGAAATCATTTAGGTTATGTATTTCAGTTCTTCAATTTGGTACCAACACTTACCGTGGAAGAAAATATTTTTCTACCGCTTGAATTGTTAGGTAAAAAAGAAACAAACCGACTACAAGTTGAACAATACATTTCCGAACTGGGACTGAGCTCGTTACGAAAACGTTTTCCCAATCAATTATCCGGAGGTGAACAACAACGTGTCGCCATTCTTCGAGCGATATCCCATCAACCGCAAATCATCCTAGCCGACGAGCCAACTGGCAGCCTTGATGTCGATACCGGTAATCAAGTAGCCGATTTACTATTCAACTCAGTCAACGAAACCTCTACCTTGATTGTTGTTACCCACAGCGAAGAAATTGCAGCTCGCGCCAACAGTATTTACGAATTGTCACGCGGAAAACTTCATAAACGTATCGCTAACTCACTCTAAATTATATGGCTCTTTTAATACGCGCGCAGTTCAGGTTTTTATGGCAAAACCGCTTACAAACTTTTTTGGCGATACTTGGAATTTTGCTGGGTGTATGCGTTGTTATCGCAGTAGAGCTTACCAACTCCAGCGCTAATCAAAGTTTTATTAACGCCTTTCGTGCAACAAACGCTAACGTCAGCCATCGAATTGTTGGACCATCTACCGGTGTTGCACCCAAGGACTATGTTTATTTACGAAAAAACATTTTTCCACACATTCCCGAAATCAAAACCGCGCCGATAATTGAAGGCGATGGTAAATTTGTAGGAACAGAGCTCGACCACAAAAAACTCCCAATAACACACACCAATGAGAATGTAATCTCTTATAAAGTGCGTATTTTTGGCGTTGATCCAATAGCAGAAACATTTATTGATCGCTTGAATTTTACTTCAAACGAGCAAAGCTCTGAAGGTTCGAGAGCAAGTGAAAACGACGCGAATCAAGATATTGACGTGTCTATAAACATCAATCAACTGATGCTACAAGAGAACTCGGTTTTTATCAGTTTGAGTTTTGCGCAAAAATACCACCTTAAATTAAACGATCGCCTATTTCTGCAAAGCTCATCAGATCCCCTAACCGTTGTGGGAATATTTCCAGATACAGATGGTTATTTAGATAACTTTATTATTTGTGATATTGATACCGCCCAAAAGCTCACCAATCGAAATACTTTCTCAAGGATAGACATCAATATTGCTCAACACCTTTGGCATAAATATGAACCTATTATTCAGCAACAACTACCACCGGGTTATTATCTACAGCGCACAACCTCACTGGAACAGCAATCACTAAAATTAACACAATCATTCCAACTTAATTTACAAGCCATGAGCTTACTAAGTTTACTGGTTGGAATTTTTCTGGTGTATAGCACCGTCAATTATTTCGTCGAAAAGCAACTGCCATTGTTTAAACGTTTGCACGCTATTGGCGTACTTCCGCGCGAAATATTGCAGTTAATTTTATTTGAAGTCGCGCTAATCTCGATAGTTGCATCCAGCGCCGGGGCATTTTTAGCCATCAAACTGGCCGGTTTTTTAGTCTCACTGTCTAACCAAACCATCAACGATTTATATTATTCCACTACTGCCGCACAATTATTTTTATTTAAAACACCTATTTTCAAGGGTTTTATATTAGGAATTGGCGCATCACTTGCGGCAGTGGTTATGCCGGCCGTTAAAATTTACAACAGCATTAACGGAATAAACACCAAACAATCGCCAGTAACCAAAGTATCGATTATAAACCCAATATTCACATCACAGGCCTTTGGAATAATTTCATCGGTGATACTTATCGTTGCGGGAGTCGTATTCGCACAACTGGAATCGACCGGTATCTACGGTGGGTTTTTCTCTGTATTCGGTGTACTGCTGGGTCTAGCGTTTTTAACACCTACCTGTGTTGGCTTTTTATTATTTTTTATTCAACGGCTAAAACCGGTATTTCGCAACTCCTATAAACTTTTGTTTTCTATGGCCGTTGGCGATACTCAGAGAAATTTAGCGAAAACCTCGGTAGCTGCGATGGCTTTAATGATTGCCATTGCCAGCGCCAATGGTATGAGCATCATGATTGGCAGTTTTAGAGAAGCCGTTGGCGATTGGTTAAGTGAACGAGTAAGTGCAGATATTTATGTACGTGGTTTTGACGAGGCACACAATGAAGAAACCTTTATTAACAACGAAATAATTACTGCAATTAAAAACAACCCCACCGTTCATAATCTCTCTATATTCAGCGATTTTAATGCCGAAGCAGCAACCCACGACAACCTTTTCACGGTCGTTAATATAACTGGTGCAATTTTACCCGAGCCTGCACTTCAAGGTTACCAATTTATCGATGATAATAATGACCTAAGTCGCCAAACAGCTTGGGAAAGATTTAAAAACGACGAGGTATTTATCAGCGAAACGCTTTCTAACAAGTTTTCGTTGCGCGTAAACGATACCATTACCGTAAAAACCAGCATTGGCCTTAAGAGATTTACCGTTGCCAGTATTTATACCGATTACGGCAATCAAACTGGTCGAATGTTAATTAACTGGAATTTATTACAAAAATATTGGCCAGAACAACAACCTCAGTCGCTGGGGCTGTTTGTGAATACCGACAAACATTTATCCAAAGACCAAGCGCTAGAAAATTTAAAAAGCCAATTACAAGAACGCTATAAAAACGAACCTTTACAAATTGTGATAGGCAGTGAAATTATTGATACTGCATTCAATGTTTTCGATCGTACTTTTTTAATTACCCACGCATTAAAAATATTTGTCTTAATTGTGGCATTAATTTCTATCTTTAGTGCTTTATCGTCATTAATGTTAGAGCGCAAAAGCGAACTAATTACCCTAAGAACGCTTGGATTTACCAGCTCTCAAGTACTGTGCTTGCTCTTAATTCAAGCCGGTGTGCTGGGGTTGTGCGTTGGTATTATCGCCGCACCGGTAGGTGAGCTACTTTCTTGGATGCTAATTGAGATTATTCACTGGCGCTCGTTTGGTTGGAGTATGCCGTTGGTTCCGCAAATTTCGGTTTTGGTTGAAAATACTTTCTTTGCTGTATTAACCGCGTTGGTTGCAGCCTTGTATCCGGCGCTTCGTGTGATGAACACGGTTAATAACAACCAATTTAATCAAGAGTAATGTATGAAATACCTTACGCTGTTATTGCTTTTACATTATTTCACCGCAGGACTGTGTCTCGCTCAAGAAAATAATGCTATCGATTACCGCAATTTAATTCGCAATTCAGAAAATCAAGACTTTGCCAAAGTAACAGCACCCAGAGAATTTGTGTTTCCGCACGATCATGGCGAACATCCCGATTATAAAATTGAATGGTGGTATCTCACCGGGCATTTACACAACATTAATGACGCCTCACAAAAATGGGGTTATCAAATTACCTTCTTTCGATTCGCATTATCACCCGATGTAACACCAGAAGATCAGCACAAAGATTGGCAATCTAATCAAGTTTACGCGGCACATTTTGCGCTGACAGATATCAATAACAACAAACATTTTCAGTTTGAACGTTTTAGTCGTCCTGCTCTAGGTTTGGCTGGCGTTACAAATCAACCCTTAACCGTGTGGCAAGATAATTGGGTATTAAGCTCAGAGAACTCAAAGGATTTATTTCCCGCAAAACTCTACGCCCAAGATACCGATGCTGATTACGGCACCGTAGCCATCGATTTTAATTTAATCAATTCCAAACCCATTGTTTTGCAAGGTGACCGTGGTTTTAGCAAAAAAAGTAATACTCAAGGTAACGCCTCTTATTACTATTCATACACGCGAATAGCTACAGACGGCAGCATCACAATTGGCGATAACCGTTTTCAAGTCAGTGGCGACAGCTGGCTAGATCGCGAATGGGGCAGCTCCAGCTTGGATACCAATCAAGTTGGTTGGGACTGGTTTGCATTGCAGCTCGAAAACAATCAAGAATTAATGTATTACCGGCTCAGAAGTGATAACGAAATACACAATCGTCAACACGAATCCAGCCAGGGTCTTTGGGTATTTAACGACGGAACCAGCCAAAGGCTTTTCCCACAAGACGTTAATGTTGCACCGCTGGAATTTTGGCAAAGCAATACTGGACAGAAATTTCCCATCAAATGGCAAATTAAAATACCGTCGCTAAACGTAGATATAACTGTTGATGCCGAAATTAAAGATCAGTTATGGAAGAAAAGATTAAAATATTGGGAAGGAGCAATGATCGTAACCGGCAGCCATAAGGGCCGTGGTTACCTTGAGCTTTCGGGCTATTAAAAACTGTGGGAACCTGTGATTAACTCATTCATGATTTAATCACAGGGCAGAAATTGACAATGCGATTTCCGATTTCTTCACAATTTCAATTACTTATAATTTTAATTACTTACAATTCTTGAAATTAACGACACATCCTTGTGTCGCGAGAAACTCTAGGTTAATCAGAGTTTTTTTAATCAGAATTTCCTAGGCTTTTTTCTCAACTTTTAAAAAACGATCGAACTTGCTGTAGCAATTATTCAACCATACTTTTACGCGTTGACGCTCTGCTGTAGACATCGCTTTTGCGTTATTAGCAGCCGCCCAAAAACTGAAATTATAGAAATCAATTTTTTGCGCTAACTGTGATTGTAATTTTGGAAGGGTCACAAAAATTGCGTTAATGCTTTGCGCTCTTTCAAAAATTGCAGACTTATCGAATAAATCGAAATTAGCACCACGCCCCATATTCTTAACAATGACCATTTGCATGGGTAAATCTTGATATTTCTTAATAAAGCGATCCAGTAAACGAGCGGAATCGGCGCCGTCGTCCATTACATGCCAGAAATACGCTTTTGCATCAATCGCTTCAAGAATGGCAAATAAATCGCTCTCGTCAATCCAGTCTTCTAAACTGTCTGCGGTTTGTGCAGCAAGATCAACGATAATTTCGGCGCGGCCATTTTCTTCAGCGGCGACTAGAATTTCGTCCATGCTCTCAAAGTCGTCAATAACAACTGGAGAAGTGAATTCTGCGTAAAATCGTGAAAATGTACTGTGTGATTGATCTGAATCGAAACCAATAAAAGGCTGCTCGGCGTCGATAAAGTACTGCGCTAACGTTCTCGCTGTAAAGGATTTACCAACACCACCTTTCTCACCACTGATAAAATGAACTCTAGCCACGACTTCTCTCCTAAAATGAATACACAGCAAATTATGTAATTTATTCCAGTTGAAAATTTCATATTTATGAATTTCTCAACAGAACGCAAAAAAATCTGATTTCTTGCGGAGGCGGCATTTTAATGCCGTAGCTGTGACTGGCAAATGAATTTTCGCGATAACGTCTAATAATTCATAACGAATGACCGATACACAAGTTAGTTATTAACGACGTATTCGACTCCTGCAGATATTCAAACACGACCTTTTTAACGACATAGACAAGTTTTTCTTGAATCAATGGTTAGGTTCATAAAAGTATTCGAATCTTTTCGTTAGATTACCTCGCAATTTTTATCTCAACCTCCTCGGGAGTTAACATGAAACACAGAGTCTTGTTTGG
Source organism: uncultured Alteromonadales bacterium (assembly GCA_937864365.1). Lineage (GTDB taxonomy): Bacteria > Pseudomonadota > Gammaproteobacteria > Pseudomonadales > Cellvibrionaceae > Sessilibacter. Next base: position 21,768 of record CALMJT010000231.1, read on the forward strand.
GCTACTCGTTGCTGGCCTTGCGCCGCTGGCTAGTGCACAAATTGAAAATGCAAATTTTGAAAATTTTTCCGGCAACACGCCAACCGGTTGGACTACCGATACGGGCATTGCCACTAGCCGATCAACTATTGCTCAAGCAGGCAGCAGCTCTGTCGCTGTCCAAGTGAATACCACCAGCCAAGCAAGCACCGACCTTACGCAATTGGTTCCGGTTGTTGCCGGCCAAACCTATAATTTCAGTGCTTACGTTCGTCACACCGAAGGTGGTGTACGTGCACGTATGGTGGTTGATGGCTTTAGAAACTATTCATCGCCAACGCTTCTCAATCAGTGGCAGCAAGTGAGCTACAGCTATACCGCAGCCTCAACTGGCAATATTGAAGTAGGCTTGCGTTTTTACGACGTAGCGGGTTTTGATGGCTCTGAAATCGTATACGTAGATAACTTTGCACCAGCATCAACCAGTGGTGGTGGCGGCGGCGGTTCAAGCAGCTGTGCTGACAATCCTGTAACCGTAAGTATTCTTACCGACAACTTCGGCAGTGAAACAACCTGGACTTTACGTCGTGGTACTACCACCGTTGCCAGCGGCGGCAACTACGGTAACAACGCGCAAATTTCTGAAGACTACTGCGTAACCGACGGCAGCTACACCTTCCAAATCAATGATTCCTTCGGCGACGGCATCTGTTGTGGTTTCGGCAATGGCAATTACTCTGTCAGCTCAAGCGGCACCGTAGTAGCGAGTGGCGGTCAATTTGCCAGTACCGAAAGCACAACCTTTAGCCTTCCAGTTTCCGGCGGCTCAGGTGGCGGCACCACCCCTCCTCCATCCGATAACGGCGCGCCATCGGGTTATTACGCAAGTGCCACAGGCTTAAGTGGCTTCACGCTTAAATCAGAGCTACACCGCATCATTAATAATCACGCAGCGCAAGGTTATAGTGCGGTTTGGACTTTCTATCTAAATAACGAAATCGACCGTTTCTACGAAAACGATGGCAGCATCTTAGATATTTATTCTGAACGCCCAACCAGCGGTGACGCTTACAACTACTCACCTGGCACTGATCAATGCGGTACCTTCAGTGGCGAAGGCAACTGTTATAACCGTGAACACTCCTTCCCACGCAGCTGGTTTGGCGGCGCGGTTGAGCCAATGAACTCCGATATTCACCACATTTTTGCTACCGATGGCTCGGTTAACGGTCGTCGCAGCAGCTTCCCTTATGGTGAAGTTGGTTCTGCAACCTTTACTTCAACCAACGGCTCACGTCTTGGCAGTGCACGTACCGGTCTTGGCTATAGCGGCACCGTGTTCGAACCTATCGATGAGTTTAAAGGCGATTTAGCACGTGCTTATTTCTACATGGCAACACGTTACGAAGACAGAATCGCAGGATGGCAAAGTAACAGCACCTCCGCTGACGACGTGCTAAACGGCACTAGCACTCAAGCATTCGAGCCTTGGGTTGTTAACATGCTGCGCAGCTGGCATTTAGCTGATCCAGTGAGCCAAAAAGAAATTGATCGTAACAATGCTGCGTTTATCCACCAGGGCAACCGCAACCCATTCGTTGATCATCCAGAATATGTAACCCAAATTTGGGGCAACTAACCGTTTAAAAACGTTTAATAATAAAACGATTATCAATATCTAAGGCCATCTTTTAAAGATGGCCTTTTTTTATATCAAAAATACTTAGAATTAATTTTTAAGAACCTTCAAATAACTCATCCATGATTTAATCAGATTTTCCTTTACACAATATCCCAAAAGCTTTTATAGGAAACCCCGATAGATCCAGCGCCTCTTCAATGTTTAATTCGTTTAAAATATTTTGCCGCGTTTAACCAAACACCTAATTCCCAGTAAACGACATATAACCTTTTATCAAAATACCTCTTGAGGTTAAAACGTATTCTAGAAATATATTATGCCCATATACATTAATAAAATTCCTGTATTTAGTTTTTAAAGTAATTAAAACCGTGCAAAAATAACAATTCTGTAACTTAAATTTGAACCACGTCAAAAAAATAGACTTCGCCGCACTAATAATTAAAATCGTCTAATATATCTCTCTGCTTACATAGCAATTTACTCATTACATATTTATCAGCAACACCGTCACTGCCACTAGAGCAATGCAAGCCAGTACCGCATTACGTTAGGTTTTATAACAATATCGCCAACCGGACTTAGGCTATAAAAATGACCTTTAATGGAACAAAGCACACTCAATTGATTGGCAAGGTAGTAAAAAGACAACAATCACCCAAAGCCATAGAATCACTGCTATCCAATATTACACAGTCTTTTATACTCCGCGAAAATCAAGGCATATCAGAAAAAAGCGTCTGTTTTTTTGTTTCAAAAAAAACATTTTATGAACCGGAATTGGAACTCTTAGCAAATTCAAACGCTGACCAAACCATAGAATATGTGCAGATTTCATCAATACCGTTAACACCTTTGGGTAAAGTTGATATTGCTAAATTAAAATTCTTGTACAGCTCAAATCAACTGATTTCAACCAAAACGCTCAACACCAACAATCAAGATAAATATTCTTTCTATTTTTTAGGTGAAGCGCAAGCAACAGCCAACTATATTCATCTGAATCAGTTACAACCGCCAACAAATTCAAGGCAAAACAACTCAGACTCATTGATTGACCAAGATTTAAGAGATACAACTGAAAGTCAACAAGAACCACCGTTAGATTTTTTAGAAAACAATTTACCTTCATCGGAGACACACACCCAACCCTGTGCAACACAAGACCAAGGGCCTTTTACTTTAATAGAATTATTGGCATTAAGAGCCGAGCAAATTCAATCTCCTGAATTAATATTTCTCGACGAATTAGGTCAAATAGACAACACCTACTCGTGCAAAGCGTTATTATTACAAGTAAAAATACTGGCTAAACATCTACAACTAACACACAATGATAATCCTTATCTTATAATTCACACACGCGATCTAAGTCATTCACTTATAGCATTTTGGTCTGCTATTTATTCTGGATTAATTCCCGTTATTACCAATGCCTGGCAAAACTCAGAACCCAGCGAAAATGATTGGGAAAAATTTGATTATGTTCGCCGACAACTTGGCGACCCCATTATTATTTCTGATCAATTATCCATAAAGACGTTAACCAAACTCTATAACGAAAAATCTAAACAACTGAATATCATTGATAATACCTTAGCAACTCGTACCTTAGATATTGTTAGCACTCTAGAGAATTCAACAAATAACCTAATCGCACTTAGAAAAATCACTCAACCCAAACCAGACGACGTTGCATTTTTGTGTTTAACCTCAGGCAGCACAGGTATGCCGAAATTTGTAGAGTTAACACACAAGAATATTTTGGCAAGAAGTAAAGGCGCTGCGCATTTATGGGAAAATCAACCCAGCGATAAAACCTTGAACTGGCTACCCTTCGACCACATTGGCAGCATTTCTGACTGGCATATCAGAGGTTTGGTATGTGGTTGTACTACAGTTTATGCACCCACAGAATTGGTACTTAATAATCCGTTAAATTGGTTAGACACCATTGATCGCCTACGCATTACGCACACATGGGCGACGGATTCCGCCTATAAAATGATTATTAATGCACTTAAATCTAATCGCGATTCACGATTTTGGGATTTATCCTGCGTTAATACGTTATTAAACGCCGCAGAACCCATTGCAGAATCCACCGCCAAAGAACTTATTTCGCAATTGAGCGACTACCAACTACCTAAAAATTGCCTAATGCCCGCCTTCGGCATGGCCGAGCTCGGATCGGGCGTGACCTATTCTAGGCCAAAAGAAAACACCTTTAAAAAACAAATTACCGTAGAACGAGCAAGCACTAATAAATCACTACTTAAGATTGTACAAATCGGCACACCGGGAAGCGTGGCTTATACAAGTCTTGGCCCAACCATACCCGGTATGGGGGTTCGCGCAATTGATAAAGATGGCAATGTTTTACCCGAGCTATCTATTGGTGAAATTCAATTTAAAGGTTCTTCGCTATCCAACGGTTATTTTAATAACCAAGTTGCAAACCAAGGCTTATTTTCTGAAGATGGCTGGTTAAATACCGGAGACAAAGGTTTTATTTATAACAAGGAATTATTTTTAACTGGCAGAAGTAAAGACACCTTAATTATAAACGGCAAAAATTATAATCCCATTGATTTTGAAGTTATTGTCGATAATTTAGCGAGTGTCGCTGCAGGTTACACAGCCGCAATACAAGCCAAAAAGCCTGGTCAAACTAGCGAAAGCCTGATTGTATTTTTTTGTCCAAACAACTCAACTCTAGCTAACAATGATTTAAAAACCATTATTGACGATATAGAAAAAGCGTTCTCCAAACACCATCAGTTAAAGCCTGATTATATTCTGCCGGTTGCTAAAGACGATATTCCCAAAACCAGCATCCAAAAAATTCAGCGCTCGAAATTAGTTCATCAGGTTGAGGATGGTAACTTTGAAGAACTCTGCGAAAAAATTGATGTACTTACCGAAAATAACCGAACCGTAAGAGAATGCTTTACCGAACTCAGTTGGGTGAACGATATTGGCGAAGCCGATCTAAAAATTGAACGCCACAATACAATTTTACTGATCAGAGAAATAACTAGCGAAATTGAAGCTCTAATAAAGGCTGTATTACAAACATCTCGATCGCTACTTGTTATCAGCGAAGCTTCTTTATTATCATCCTTAAACTTGGTAGAGGCAGATAGCAATCTAGTACTCGTGAGTCTTCATCAAGAAAATTTTTGTGATCAACTCAGTGAATGGCTTGATAATAACAGCTTTACACAAAACGTATTTTTAGATCTTTCACTAACTGCTAAAGCGTGCAATCTTGATGAAGACATAGAAGCGATTATTGCTGATCACAACACGGTTCTTAATCAAGTAAATCAGAGCCAAGTTTTTGCCAAATACATTTGTCAATATTTGCTCATCGGTAGATCAGACCATATTGATGAAATTACCTTTTGGTCGTTATCCAGTTACTACTTAACTGGCATTCGTAGCCTACTCAACCAAATTGATCTTGAGTCAACAACCGGTGCAGAAACTCCAGAGAAATTTTATAAATCGATTTATTTTAAAGACATCGATAATAATTGTGAGAACTACTGGTTAGATACCCTACTCTTTGAGTTAAGCCATTGTGGCAGTGCCGATGAAGTACGTTATGATCAATTATCATCCTTTAAAACAACAGATACTAGCAACAAACTGGCACGACAAACTAAAAAGCTCTCCGCTGTTAATTTATGGAATCAAAAAAATACATCATTACCGCTACAACAAAATACTTGGGTTTTGGTAACCGGCGGTTTAGGTGCCATAGGTTTTGAGGTTTGCAAATGGTTACAAAACCACAACATTAATTTATTGGTTACCGGCTCTAAAACCAAATCCGAAATTCATTCTAGAGAAAATATCGACATTAGAGACCGTTATCAACATCTGGAAAATAATGGTAATTTTATTTATCAACCCCATAAGATCTCAAAGGCTAAAACATTTTTGTCTGCCATTGACCGTTGGCAACAAGAATTAGGTGCAAGCATATCGGGTGTTTTTCACCTTGCTGGTACCGCCACTGCGGATGACGATATACATATATCGAACGCAGATTTTAAAAAAATATGGCTAGCCAAAGTCGAGGGAACAAAAGCCATTTGTGAATTGCAACAGCACGATCCAAATTTAGTGGCCGTGTTATTTTCATCAATAATGGCCGACAGCAGATTATTTGGCTCACCCGCCTATTGTGCAGCCAATCGTTATCTTCAAGAACTGGCATTACAACAACAAATCAATGCGTATAAAACCTATGCAATCGCCTGGTCTGCCTGGAAAAACCTAGGATTATCGCACAATACATCATCGGCGCTACTACAAAAGCTCGGTGTAGAAGCGCTTACCAGTGATTCTGGTATCGCTGTTTTAGAAGCGTATTTGCGACAACAACCTCAAAACATTCTGGTAGGCGTTGATTCTAATGCGGCCAATTTTAGAGCGCAAAATAGCGAACAAAACCACAGTATTCATCGTTTATTGTGTGTTCACCCTCGCGAGGCCTCTAACGCACTAGGCGATTTTGAAAGGGTAAAAACGCCCATTAAAACCCAAATAAATGGCGGCCTATCTGTTGATACTCTCAATATCGAGAGCCTACCACACATGGTTACCGCCCAGTACAGCGGCGTAAACTACAAGCAGTTACGCGATTTATTTGTTGTTGAACAAAGCGAAGCTGTAAAACCAACAAACGAGATACAACATAAACTGCACGAAATTTGGCAACGTATTTTAAATCACTCGGATTTTGGCGTATCCGATAATTTTTATTTGGTTGGTGGCTCCTCTATGCTGTCAGCAGCAGTTGTTACCGCCATAAAGCAGCACTGGAAAATCGAAATCAATAAACACGATGCCATTAATGCTACGACCATTCTGCAACAAGAAGCCCTAATCACAGAAAAAACGAGTCCTTCGATATATTTAGATACAGCGCCAGTCTCGAAATCTCAACAATTACACGAACGCAAAGACGAGGTTATTTGCCTACAAAATAACACCAACAATACACCTTTCTTTTGTTTATGCGGCATTGGTATTTATGCCGAACTCGCCCAGGCACTGCAAAACGTAGCACCGGTATACGCGATTTATCTGTATATGGAAGATCGAGCACTCGAAAAAGACGAGTTGTTAGATGTAAACATTATGGCAAAAGCCTACGTTGAGTCTATAAAAAAAGTGCAAAGTACCGGGCCTTATCGCCTTTTAGGTTTGTCTTTTGGCGGTGTTTTAGCGTATGAAGTTGCCAACCTGTTGATCTCGCAGGGAGACGATGTAGAACTGGTTGGTGTACTGGATTTTATTCTGCCCGAAAACCTAGCCGCCCCCAATTTCTTCAACGACCTTAAATTTCACTTAAAAGATAAATCTAAACGTGTTTTCAGAAATGCATTACGCCTTGTGCAACATGTTAACAAAAGCTTTCAACTAAAACCCGACACCGTAGAAGTTCATTATCGCCGAGCTTTTGAACACCATAAAAGTTACCTAAAACCTTGGCAATATCCCGACAAACTTGTTGTTTTCAGAGCCAAAGACGAACCTCACCATAAAGGTAAAAGCGCTCAAATTTGCGGAGGCTGGAACCAACTGAATACCGTTAGCAAGAATATTGAATCCTATTTAATCGACGGTGACCACTTGGGAATTCTTCGCGATTCTGGCCCAAAACAAATTGCCAGTCTTATCGAAGACAAATTAGCGCGTTTGAAATAGATGTTTACTTTTTCGTCTTTAATAAATTAACTCAAATACTGTAGGAACCTCTGTTGAATTCACGGTAATTTAACTAGAGGTTCCTATAAATTTTATTTCTAACACTTTTTTCACTATCTTTTAGATGCTCATTTAAATATTCACATAAATACATTTTAATAAATAATCGATTAATTTACATACCTGCCTGCACCAAACCGAATAAGCCCGATTAATCAATAAACAACAAGTTAAAATATTGTAAAAAATCCAATTAAAAAAGAATTTACAGTATTAATTTATTCTCTGGTAAATAAAATCCCCATCCGAACTCATCACCACGAATAATAATTTTTTTATTATTCGCGCTTAACATTCAGGATGAAACGTATGAAAGGGAAGACAGTTCTTATTGTTGGTGGCACCTCAGACATTGGTTTTGCTCTTGCAAAAAAAGTATCCGACGCCGGCGCTAGAGTTATTGTCTCATCAAGATCAAAACATAAAGAGTCTTATAACTTCGATTATATTCCCGTCGATTTAACTGTTGACAGCGACGTTGCCGATTTAGTAGGCATCGCCGGTAATATTGATCACTTAGCCATTACCATTAAATCACCATTAGTCGTCGAAAACTTTTTAGAAATTAATAACAATGATGTGCGTAATGCCTTTGAAACTAAATTTTGGGGCCAATACAATTTAGTCAAAAAAATCCACAAGAATATCAATATCGGCGGCAGCATTACCATGACCTCCGGCTCGCTCGGCATAAAGCCTCACAAAGGCTTTTCGACCATGAGTGCCGTTGCCGGTGCAATTGATTCCTTGTGCCGATCTTTAGCGCTTGAGCTGGCACCACTGCGCGTAAACTCAGTAAGCCCAGGTTTTAAAACCCTCGAAGAATTAAAAGACAAAATTCCATTAGGACTAGGCACCAGCCAACAAATGGCTAACTCTTATTTTTATTTAATGAATGACGACTACGTAACGGGAACCAACTTAATTACCGACGGTGGCGCACTGCTGGTTTAAGAACGGCTAGCTTAAGAACGATTAGTTAAAGAACATCTAATTAGCCGAGGAATAGATTAAGCGCTATTTTTCTTATTATTTAAATATTCAATTAACCGTTTTTACTTTAGAAAACGCACCTTTTAGCGCAAAAAATAACAACAACTGCGCAACAATAAAAATGTAGTATTTTAAATAAGTGCCGGTCATCAATACCGCCATTGAGTTCGCATAATTACCAGACAAACTTAAAACTGTGTACTGAACTATTAAAAAAGTCGCTAAAACTATAGCAAGTGTCACATCCAGAGACAATCGCGACATCCAAGTCGCGACCAGGGTTAATGGCAACACTGCCACAAAATACCCACAATAACGGATCGCCGTTATTACCCAATCACCGTACAAATACCAGCCATTAATTGTGCTGGTCACCAACATCTTAGGTACAAAGGTTCGAAAGATTTCGTTGACCAACCAAGATAGCGGTATGGCTAGTACAACAATCCACAATAGTTTTTTAATAAACACGGCGGTGGTTTGAGTTGTCTGTGAGGTTTTTTCTGATTGAGTAAGTTCGTTTTGCAATGGAAAATCCGTTATAGGTGCGCGAATTTTAGTAGCTTTAGATTAATTGACGGTGATTTAATCGACAGTAGAAATTAAAAATGCGACTTTCAATTGCTTCACAATTTTAATTGCATACCGCTCTTAAATTGGCGACACATCCTTGTGCCGCGGTGGCTCTAGATCAGTTAGAGCTGCTTTTATTTGTTAACGACGCTTGGTCGGCGGTCTATTAGGGCCACGACCCGCAGAACCACCGGTTGGTTTTCTGCGCGAACCGGCACTGGCACTGGGTTTATTTTTTCCGGCAAGACCTTGTTGGCGTTTATCGCCGCGCGCAGGTCTTGGTTTTATGCCTTTACGAACGCGATATTCTTCATTTTCGCCGGGAACCAGTTTTTTATCGCCCACACCAATAAGATCTTCTCGACCCATTTCACGCAAGGCTTCGCGCAATTTCGCCCAATTGGCCGGGTCGTGATAACGCAAAAACGCCTTTTGCACGCGACGTTCTTCGGTGTTTTTGGGGCTGTATATTTTTTCTGATTTATAGGTAATGCGTTTTAACGGATTACGACCGGAATAGTACATCGCTGTGGCCAGCGACATAGGCGACGGATAAAACGTTTGTACCTGATCGACTTCGAAACCGTGGGTTTTTAACCAAACCGCAAGGTTCATCATGTCTTCGTCTTCGCAACCGGGATGTGCGGCAATAAAGTACGGAATTAAATATTGTTTTTTACCCGCTTCTTTTGAGTATTTATAAAACATTTTCTCAAAACGAGCATAGGTTCCCATGCCGGGCTTCATCATTTTGCTCAGCGTATTTTGTTCGCTGTGCTCGGGCGCAATTTTTAAATAGCCACCCACATGATGCGTCACCAATTCTTTAACGTATTCTGGGTCTTCCACAGCAAGGTCGTAACGCAGGCCCGAGGCAATCGCGATGGTATGCACACCTTCAACCGCACGCGCCTTGCGATAAAGCTGCGTGGTTTCGGAGTGATCGGTTTTTAAATTCGGACAAATTTCTGGGTAAACACAGCTCAGCTTACGGCAGTTGGCTTGAATATTTGGATCTTTGCAGTTGAGCTTATACATGTTTGATGTAGGCCCGCCCAAATCCGAAATCGCACCGGTAAATCCGGGAACCTTATCGCGAATTTCTTCAATTTCTCGCAAAATCGATTCGTGCGAACGGCTTTGAATAATTCGGCCTTCGTGTTCGGTGATAGAACAAAAAGTACAACCACCAAAACAACCACGCATAATGTTGACCGAGGTTTTGATCATATCGTACGCAGGAATTCGCTTGCCCGCGTATTTAGGATGCGGAATGCGCGCATAAGGCAAACCAAACACCGCGTCCATTTCGTCGGTTTCTAATGGGATTGGCGGCGGGTTTACCCAAATTTCTTTATTGCCGTGTTTTTGAATTAACGCACGGGCGTTATGAGGGTTTGATTCTTGATGCAGCACTCGCGAAGCGTGGGCGTACAACACCGAATCTTTAGAGACCTTTTCAAAGCTGGGTAAACGAATACAGGTTTGATCGGGATTCAACTCTTGCTCGTAGCGGCGCAACGGCATGGGCACAATACGCACCACATCACTGCGCTCGGCAGGTGCGTCTTCGGTGTTTTCACCAACATTTTTGCTGTCAATAACATTACCGTCGGCATCAACTTTTTGTTGCTGATGCACGGTTTCATAGGGGCTTGGAATCTGGTCTATTTTTCCCGGCCAATCGATACGCGAAGAATCCAGCTCAGAGTAACCACCCGGCGTGTGATCAATCAACACCGTGGTACCGCGTAAATCTCTGATAGAGGAAATAGGCTCGCCATCGGCTAAGCGGTGGCTCAATTCAACAATGGCGCGCTCGGCGTTACCGTACAGAAGAATATCGGCGGTAGAATCCACCAAAACCGAGCGGCGCACACTGTTGCTCCAATAATCGTACTGGGCAATACGACGCAGGCTTGCCTCAATACCACCAATCACGATGGGCACGTCTTTCCAGCAGGCCTTACAGCGCTGGCTGTACACAATTACCGCGCGATCTGGGCGCTTACCGGCCTCACCTAAGGGCGTGTAGGCGTCGTCGCTGCGCAAACGCAAGTCAGCGGTGTAGGCGTTAATCAGCGAATCCATATTTCCGGCGGTAACACCAAAATACAAATTCGGCTTACCTAAAGCCATAAAATCATCGTTAGAACGCCAATCGGGCTGGCTGATAATGCCCACCCGAAAGCCCTGCGCCTCTAACAAGCGCCCCATAACCGCCATACCAAATGACGGATGATCAACATAGGCATCACCAGTGACGATAATAATATCGCAGCTGTCCCAGCCGAGTTGTTCCATTTCTTGTCGCGAGGTTGGTAAAAACGGCGCGGCTCCAAAGCATTCCGCCCAATACTTGGGGTAAGAGAACAAATGGGGCGCAGTTTTAGGGGCAGATTTCATAGTCGATAACACACTAGCCAGATAAACGGCGTATTCTCACAAATTATTGTAGAAAGTCATAGACAAATTCCGAGAAAACCGTACGAATAATGACCCTTGTGCAATCATGGAAATACGCTTTCAAACCATTGTTAACCCACTGTTCAGTGCTTGTTGTTTCATGATCAAACCATTTTATTTACAGACAAGATATTATGGCAGATCTCGGAGGTTAATCAGAGGTTCCTAAAGGTGATCTTGCTTCCATATTGCGGCGAATGGACTAATTTCTAAGACTGTAATTGATCCAGTGTTTTAGATTATGGAAGTAGATATAGCGTCAAAAAAACGTAGCAAACATTTTAAAAACTTATCATACAAGACTGCGATTATTAGCCATAAAAGGGACGAATTTCTACAGAGGCACGGCACGCCATGGCAGCTTTTCGAGCCCATTCCTGAGCGGATTTTAGATCAGGGCACTCTAACACCCACAAGCCATCTATAAACTCAGAAGCTTTGATATAGGACTCTTCAGATTCGGTAATTACATTGTTTGAATCATATTTAAAACATTTTGCGTATTCAATTGGCATCAAACCGCCTACAAAAATCTGAACCCCCGACGCTATCATTTCTGAATTTAAAGCATCTATGGCCTTCATCATGGCTTGATCCACAACGACATTTGCATCAAAGCCAATGTCTCGAAAAACTGTTATTAAGAATTTAGCCATATTTTCACCTCCATTACAGAGTCATCCAGAAGTAATCTGCTCATCATTTTAGAATTTCTACGACTGCGCCGTAAAAGATAATAATAAAACCCAATATCTCAACAATTACCAGTAAAATCATGTAAGTCTTGAATAAAGTCACCGGAATAGAAAACATTCCTATATTAAAAGGCGGTTTAAATTGATTAGTAGTATCTTTTAAAAGTCCATGCAGTAAATAAAAGAGAATTGCTGAAGCGAAGAACAGTAATATCGAAAGCGACGAAATCAGTTCTAACCAGTTGGGTAGCTGACTGATTTTAAGAAATTGTAAAATTAATAGTGCAGCGAATGAGTAAAGCAGCGAAGCTCTATGACTGATATCAACATAAGGATGAGCTCTAGCATTTTTGGTTTGCATCATTTGCTGATACTTCCATACTCCGGTAAGCAACCCGATTAAAAAGAAGATTCCGGCAAAGATTATTGTTATTTTTTCGGCAGTGTTCATAAATCACCTTATAATTTTATCGATCACACAAGCTTCGTCACAGCGATCATTTATTTTTATGGTAGTGAATGCTAGCAAAATTGGACGACTTTAAAATCAATTACAGATGTAATCTTATTTAAGGAAACTCTGATTAACCTAGAGTTTCTCGCGACACAAGGAAGTGTCGCCAATTTCAAGAACTGTAAGTGATTGAAATT